>JBOFSL010000248.1:0-2180 GCA_051651525.1 Culicoidibacterales bacterium
ATGGGGATGTTCCCAACTAACGTTGCGATGTTCACACCGGAGTGGAACTTTACAGTTGCCTTAAACTTCTTAACACCAGTTGTTTTACTAGGGTTAGGATTAATTTTACCGTATTTAGCCAAACGCGAACAACAAGCAGTTGTTGAGCAAAAAGCTTAAAAGAAGACGTGTTCGCACGTCTTCTTTTTATTTTATAAATATTTATTGATTATTTTCGATTGTTTTTGATTGTTTAGATGTGATTTTTGGTTTTTTTACATAATTATTTGAGCTAATATTAAAATTACGATTCAAAATAAAAAAAAGATTGAAATTATTGTGAAAACAAGATAAAAAAAGTATAATAAATAAGGAAGGGAGATTTTCTAAAGAGAGATGAACTTCATCAAAAAAATCAAGGAGGTAATTTCAAAGTGGACAATGTATTACTTGGGCAAATTTTAAGGAGGTAACATAATTTGAGAGAGAATAATTTTACAAAAAATGTTGCGAGGACAATGAAGTTAGTAGTCGCTATGGCACTAGTTTTCCTACAACTCGTGGCACCATTTAATGTTTTGGCAGCGGTGGTAGAACCGGATATTCCACATCCAATCTCACCATTCGTTTCTGCGACAGATATGGATAATCTATATGACGAATCATATATCCCATTATATAATGGGGTGATGTTCGGAAATATGACGGCCGATCAAGCCGATACCGAAGGTGCAGTAGCAATTCAAGGCGATACTTACCTTTCAATAGAAGGGAATAAAAGCTTTAACTGGGCTGGAAACTTCGGAGGCCCTGGGAATATTCCAGGTGCTACAGCCCAAATTCCACCAACGATGCGACAGAAAATTGCAGTATTACTAGGTGGTGCTATCAATGTTCCACAGGCTATGTTGAATGGAACAATCTCAGGTAACAAGGATGAAGCATTTGCAGGTTGGCCACCAGGTTATTTCCTTATAGATGATGCGACAATAGACAATGTCAAATCACAAATGAAGACATATAATACAGAAGGCAAACTCGAAGTTGGAGGACCAATTAAGACTGCAACAACAGCAGAAATGGCTAGTATTTTTGCTTTAATGGCTGATCAAGTTGACACAGTTGAGGGTAATATGCAAGCACATGTTGATTCTGTAGTATCAGCAGCACCTATCGAAGGTTTTAAAGCGAAAAATATCACAATGTTCAAAGAGTACGATATTAAACAAAGTACACTCGATCCGAATGTGTACGTAGTCTTTGTTCCAGCAAGCGAAAATGGTGACGCTGACTTGCCACAGGCATCAGGTTTAACTGAGTTGCTAGGATTGAATCCAGATGGTTCAATTAACACTAATAGTGAAAAAAGTATCATTATTGCAACAGATGCAACAAAAGTTACTATCTTAGATCATTTAGCAAATGCGGCGGGTGCTCCTATGGGCTACCAAGCGCCTGAATTTATCCAAGCTTCAAGATCAACGATGTACTATGCGCCAAACGCAACACAAATTACAAACTTTGCAATAGTTGAGGATGTAGCATGGGACAATAAAAATGTAATAAGCCCTGACTTAAATACGAGTATGAATGGTACAGCAATCAATCCATCGCAGCCAGTTGATGAAGCAGGAAACGATGAATATGACAAAGCGTTTATAGGGAAGTATAGACAAGCAAAAACTGCTATTACAGGTTCAATAATTGCGCCGAATGCAACACTAGTTTTAGGTTCAGGTAATGTCAATGGTTTTACAACTGTAAAAGATTTACATTTACGTGACGGTGCAGAACTACATGTCTATTACAATAATCTTGAAAATTTCTTGACTACAAAAGTGGCATCAAAAGGAAGCATTGAGTTAACGAAAGTTGGTAGCGATGATCCGAATGCTAATTTAGCGGGAGCAATCTTTGAGTTGCGAGATGAAGCTGGAGTGACAGTAATGTTACAGCCAGACATGGTCGTTGGTGCAACTTTAGATGTAACAACAGGACAATTCACAACAACAACAGAGAAAACATTGATCCAAAACTTACCACTCGGTACGTATAAGTTAGCCGAAATTAAAGCACCAGATGGGTATGAAATTAATCCAAACCCAAATGAAATACCAATTACGATAACAACAGATCATGTAATAACTCCTTATCCAGTAAGTGTAATAAACAAGAAATTATTTGGAAGCATTGAGTTAACG
>JBOFSL010000249.1:0-4243 GCA_051651525.1 Culicoidibacterales bacterium
CGTCACGAGTAAATCGTGAATTGCTTGGACATTGCGCCCAACGGCAACCGCCACTAAGTTAAATTCTGTGCTATGATTCGCAATCACATCAAGGGTTTGTTGCCCAATCGATCCACTTGCGCCAATTAAACTAATATATTTCATCGCTACCGCTCCTTTGAATTCAATTGATTCTTAATTAGTATAGCAAAATCACAACGAAAAAAAAAGTAGCCACGCATACGTAACTACTTAATTATTCATGTTAAAAATAAATGGCCAATTTCAATGACGAATGCCAATAAAGTTAAAACAACTAAAATACCATCAACACGGTCCATAATACCACCGTGTCCTGGGAAGATATTGCCAAAATCTTTAATACAAAATTGTCGTTTCATATTTGAAGCAACAAGGTCACCAAATTGGGTTGCAACACTTAAAGCAAGAACAATGATTCCAGTGAAGATCAGCGTTCCACCACTAAAGAACATCGCGTACGTTTGCCAAAAATCTGGCGCAAATTGTTGTAATAAGTAAGGAAACAGTCCAATTGCTAAAACTAAGCCGACCAGACTCCCACCAATTGAACCTTCAATCGTTTTCTTTGGACTAATTTCTGGCGCTAACTTGTGCTTTCCGAAAAAGACACCCGTAAAGTAGGCTCCACTATCCGTTCCAGCTGCGATTAAACCAACAAGGACAATTAACCAAAGTGAAATTTGATACAAGCTAATTGCTGCTAAAGCTGGCAATAACATATACACATAGCACATCACAATAAATGACATTTGTTCAGCACTCATTTGTTCACGTTGGAACATCCCATAAATGAGCACGCCAAATATTGGTACAAAAGTAAAATACAATGTGAGGCTAGGGAAGAACACATGCGTCACTATTTGGACAATAAAACTCATAATTAGTGCAATTTGAACACTGTTTGAAATTTGAAACTTTGATTGTGGCATTCGTAACATTTCCGATAGCCCAATCGCAAATGAAATTAAAATTAAGCCATTAAAATACCAACCACCTAAAGCTACGGCGGCAATCACAATCACGGCAATCACTATACCACTTAAAATTCGTGTACTCACGTGTTACTCATCCTCTCTCTTTGGCGGTTACTTCTGACTCAGTCCACCTTTACGGCGATCACGGTTTTGGTAGGTTGCAATTGCTTCATATAATTCTTGAGCATTGAAATCAGGCCAAAGTGTATCGGTAAAATAGAATTCGGCATACGCAATTTGCCACAATAAGAAGTTACTAATCCGCTCTTCGCCACTTGTGCGAATGAGCAACTCAACTTCAGGGTACTCTGGTGTATATAAATAATCAGCAAAGACTGCTTCGGTTACATCTTCTGGCGTTAATTTTCCAGACGCAACATCAGCAGCAATTAATTGTGTCGCACGTGTTAACTCTAAACGCCCACCGTAATTGACCGCAATATTAAAGACCATTCCGGTATTGTTCGCTGTTTTATCAATCCCATCTTGAATAACTGCTTGTACTTTAGGATCAAGTCGTGTCACATCACCTATGCAGCGTACTTGGATATTATCAGCTTGCGCACTTGGTACAAATGTTTTCAAAAATTGTTCTGGTAGTGACATAATATATTTCACTTCTGCTTCAGGGCGACTCCAGTTTTCCGTTGAAAAAGCATATACAGTCATCATTTTCACGCCGACTGCCGCTGCAGCTTCCGCAATTTCTTCAATTGTTTGTACACCACGCTTGTGTCCTGCTGTTCGTGTTAATCCACGTTGATTTGCCCAACGACCATTCCCGTCCATAATGACCGCAATATGGTTTGGAATTTCTTTTGCCATTACTGTTGCTTTTAACTCATCAAGTGTGAGCTGATCTATGACAACTGGCTCAACAACGGTTTTTTTTCTAAATAAATTTAACATTGTGTTCACTCCAATCTTTCCTATTTTAAAAAAATTTTGCTCATTTTGCAAGTTATCTTGCTACTTGTTCAATAATTTCATGTGTGATTTGATGCGCATTTTTTTGATGACAATCAATTTCGATATCAGCGACATCAGCATAGGTTTTTTTGCGTTTGATATATAATTGACGGACTGTTTGCGTTTGGAGTAACGGTCTAACTGCGCCATTTCGTCGTGCTGCCCTTGCCTCAAGTAGTAAAATTGGCACGTCTAAATATACGATGATTGCATCCATATTTTCAAGTGTCTGGCGATTTTCTGGATTCGTCAAAATTCCACCACCAGTGGCAACGACACATGATTGTTGTTGCACCAACATTGCTAAAGCTTGCGCTTCATATTCGCGAAATAACGTTTCACCTAAATTAGCAAAAATGTCACTAATTTGACAACCGACTTGTTGCTCAATCCATTGATCAGTGTCAATATATGGTATATTAAAATGTCTGGATATCCGCTTTGCTAGCGTACTTTTTCCACTATACGGCATCCCAATTAAAATAATCTTCATCATCTCACCCCAATACAAAAAAAGCTTAGGTTTTCCCTAAGCTTCATTGTAGCATTTTTCTTCATTTTTACCAGTCTTTAACAATGATTTTTCTAACAACTGTTGAAAAGGCCGGTCAATTACTTTCTCACTTCGTACTGCCTGTTCGTAGCGTGCGACAACTTGCAGCAAACTACTACTCACTAAAACAATCAAGAGTAATAAGTAAATAAGGATAAAGCCATGCTGATTCTGGTTCATTCTGATTCTCCTTTGTAAAAAAATCGGAAATAACCAATTATCGTGCGTTTATTTTTGTAATCGTGGATAGATTTTCTTGACTACACCTACCCCAATGATTAACACCACAATTTGGCCAATCATCACTTCAATCCAAGCAATCAACGTCGGAATTTCATACACAATATTCAATTCAACTGCAATCACAAACATACCAATGACACCAAAGGCGATTACAAATTGGAGTGCTTCTTGCCAGAATTTTGTAGTTGGTATATATTTTTTCGCTAACATAAAGCTTAAAATACCGACAGCTGTTCCGAGTGTTCCGAACACGACATCAACCATACCTAATGGTGAGAACAAGTTGGCCATCGCTGTTCCGATTAATAATGGCCATGTGAAACCAAAATCGAACATAATCAGTGGCACAAGTAGCTCACTCACACGAAATTGAAGTGGCCCATAGGCTAAGGGGGCAACTGTGACCGTTAAGACAACGTACAGTGCAGCAATAATTCCATACAATGCAATTTTTCGACTATTCATACAAACACCTCTCTAGTTTTGATTACGCGGGTGTGCCTTTGCACTCGCTGATACCGCGGTTATTGCTTTAACAAAACGAACAACTGCGTTATTATATCAAAACCACTGAGAGAAAACAATGATTTTCCCCGTTTAAGTCGGACAGTTCATCTTGAAGCGATAGCGTTCATGACTAAATTCAAGTATCACCGTCAAGACGTTGGCTTCAATGCTGAACTTTACGTTTTTTAATTCAGCCATCATGCGTTCGTATCCGCCATTTTTTTGTCTCAATAGTTGTTGGCCACTATAATTGTAACGAATCACATCAACGACCACGCCTAAATAATTATCAAATTCAAGTCGCAATGATTGATTTTGTATCGCACAGCGACTTGCGGTTTCAATATCACTGGTAAGTATTGGCAATCCAGCTTGTACCATTTCGAGCTGACTTTCAGTTTTACGACTTTGTTGCACAACTTGCAACACTGGTTGAATCGTCAAAGTGATGATTGTTAAAATGCTTAAGGCGACTAAACACTCCAACAAAATCGTTCCTCGTTCATTTTTATTCATGCTGAATCACTTCGATCTGTAACCATGGTGAAAATTCGACTTTACGACTTTCATCATAGGCACGTTCTTGGACGAGAAACCAGATTAATACTGCACAACAACTCGCTAAAATCATTAACATCACCATTGCCAAACACATCTCGAGTAATAAAAATCCACCTTGTGACTTATTCCAATTACTCAACATGATAATAGCCGGCATTTCCAATGGTCATGATCAAACTTTGCGTTGTTTCTGCTTGGCGTGTACATGCATTCGGCAAGCCAAAGTAAACTGTATGACCTTGGCTAATCGTTCCTTGACCGGTGTAATGGACAAAAAGTGAAGTTTGATTTGGAATACAGACCGTTTCTGGAATTGATTGAATTATCAAGGGTTGATCGCTCCTTTCATAAATCCGATACTCATTCGTGCTTGGAAAGATGCGGATATAGACTTGGGTGTTGTAATATTGGGCAT
>JBOFSL010000250.1:0-3184 GCA_051651525.1 Culicoidibacterales bacterium
TCATTTTGACGTTACCATAAAGGTACCGTCTTTTTTTGTGCAGAATTTTATACAGAAGCACACTGAAGTTTTCTACAATAACTCGCGATTTGAGTGCTAAAATTGAAAGGAAAGCAGTAATATTCACTTTTTTCCACAATTTCAAAAATAAATTGGTTTTTTCCACATGAAAACACAAAACTTAAATCAGCTTTTTTATTTGTAAGTTTCAGATCAAACATAGTTTAATAGGAGCGAAGTAAAAATGTGAATAAATGTGGAGATTGATTAGATGAATTTAAACTTGAATTCGAACGGAATCAAACAATTGCATTATTAGGTAAAAATGGTAGTGGGAAATCAACATTTGTACAAATACTATTAGGAATCGTCCCAGAATTTGCTTTTACAATTGAATGTGATAATCAAATTTTGGTAATTGCTAGATGTGCTCAGATGTACACCCTCTGAATTATCTGATGGTAAAAACTATGAATCGAATATATATGTTCGATTGGGATGTATCCTTAGGGAGAGTAGCGAAATCTAGACGAGCGATAATTCGAGGAATTAAATTGAACATTCAAACTCTTTATAATTGTATACATACATATTCTACATTATGATAAATATTGATTTTTATGCTAGAAAGATTTTATTTTACAATTAAGTATATAAAAAGAGCTTAAAAAGCGAAACTACTAGAATTTCAAGCTGAAATTTCGCGAAAAAATGATTAACTCTGGCTGAAAATGTTAAAAAATTCGGAAAGAGATTGAAATGCAATGCGCTTTCATGTAGAATGAAGAGGAACTGATTTTTATAAACAAATAAACATTTGAAGGAGAAATAATAATGGCACAAGTTACAATTAAAGTTACAGATCCAAGTGGAATCCACGCTCGTCCAGCTACTGTTTTAGTAAATGCAGCGGGGCAATATACTGCTGATTTAAAATTAGGGTATAATGGAAACCAAGTAAACTTAAAATCAATCATGGGTGTTATGTCTTTAGCAGTTCCAACTGGAGCAGACGTAACAATCTTTGCTGAAGGTGGAGATGCAGAAGCAGCAATCGCTGGTATCGCTTCAGTAATGAAAGATCAAGGTTTAGCAGAATAATCTTGTTTTAAAGAGGAGGCATGCCTCCTCTCTTTTAATTATTTAATATAAAAAATCGTCACTTTGGAAGGAATGAACGACCATGGAATTTAAAGGTATTGGCGCTTCAAGCGGAATTGCAATTGCAAAAGTATATAAATTACAACATCCAGATTTAACAGTAACAAAAACAACTGTTGAAGATGTAACGGCAGAATTAGCGAACTTTGATGCAGCATTAGCTAAAGCAGAGGGTGAATTAAATAAAATCCGTGATAATGCACGTGCTTCAATGGGTGAAGAAAAAGCCGCAATTTTTGATGCGCACATTACAATGTTAAATGATCCTGAACTTATGAGCGGTGTCCGCACTAAAGTTCAATCAGAAAACGTAAGTGCAGCATTTGCATTAAATGAAGTAGCAAATATGTTTATCATGATGTTTGAATCAATGGATAATGAATATATGCGCGAACGGGCAGCTGATATTAAAGACGTGACATCACGTGTTTTAGCGCATTTATTAGGAAAATTCATTCCAGACTTAACATTGATCAATGAACCAGTTGTAATCGTAGCAGAAGATTTAACACCTTCAGATACAGCACAATTAAACCGTAAATTTGTTAAAGGATTTGCGACTAACATTGGTGGACGTACATCGCATTCGGCAATCATGGCACGTTCATTAGAAATCCCAGCAGTAGTTGGACTTTCAAATATTTTAGAATCAGTTGAAGGTAATGAAGCAATCGTTTTAGATGGAGCAACTGGTGAAGTGATGATTAATCCTACAATAGATGTTGTTGCAGCATATGAAGCAAAAGCAGTAGCATTCGCAGCACGTAAGGAACAATTAAAACTATTAAAAGACGCGGAATCAGTAACAGCTGATGGGCACCACGTTGAATTAGTAGCAAACATTGGAACACCTAATGATGTTGAAGGTGTAATTGAAAATGGTGGAGAAGGTGTCGGTTTATATCGTACTGAATTCTTATACATGGATTCAGCAACTGCTCCAACTGAAGAAGAACAATTCAATGCTTACAAACAAGTATTAGAATCAATGGGAGCTGGGAAGCCAGTTGTTGTGCGTACGTTAGATATCGGTGGAGATAAAGTCTTACCATATTTACCATTACCACATGAAGAAAATCCATTCTTAGGATACCGTGCAATCCGTATGTGCATTGGTGATCATAAAGAAATTTTCCGTACACAATTACGTGCATTATTACGTGCGTCAATTTACGGAGATTTAAAAATTATGTTCCCAATGATTACAACAGTAAACGAATTCATCGAAGCGAAAGCAATGCTTTTAGAAGAAGATGCAAAATTGCGTGAATCTGGAGTTGCAGTAAGTGATAATTATGAAGTTGGAATGATGATGGAAGTACCTGCAGCAGCAGTATTAGCACCACAATTCGCGAAAATTTCTGATTTCTTCTCAATCGGAACAAATGACTTAATCGGATATACAATGGCAGCAGACCGTATGAACGAAAAAGTTTCTTATTTATACCAACCATACAACCCATCAATTTTAACATTAGTTAAAATGATCATTGATGCTTCTCATGCAGAAGGAAAATGGACAGGAATGTGTGGAGAAATGGCTGGTGATTTAACAGCAGTACCATTATTAGTTGGTTTAGGACTAGATGAGTTCTCAATGAGTGCAACATCTGTTTTATCTGTACGTGAATTAGTACGTCAATTAAACATGACTGAAATGAAAGAAATGGCTGATAAAGCATTACAAATGGCAACAGCTGAAGAAGTTGTAGCATTAGTAGAAGAAACATTAGCAAAATAATTTTATTGAAATCATAGCTAATAAAAAAGTATGAAAGTTTGACTTTCATACTTTTTTTGTGCAAAAAATACAAAGGAATGATTGACTCGATTTATAAAAAGCGTACAATGGATACACATCAAATAAAAAAAGAGGTGCTACTGATGAAATTAAGTCAAGGTGAAGCGAAAATGTATGCAATGCTCAAAACAACACGAACTGACAGCGAGTTGGAACGACTATATCAAAACTATCAAACCAGTGAAACGCGTACAAAAGCAGATTGGAAGCAATTGCTCGAAG
>JBOFSL010000251.1:0-2217 GCA_051651525.1 Culicoidibacterales bacterium
GTGACTAAGCTTGATAAATTAGAATATCGCGCGAGTGATGCGACATCAGCGAATTATCAAAAATTGATTATTTCAATGGTTGAAGATGTCCGTGTAATTATTATCAAACTGGCTGATCGCTTGCACAACATGCGCACGATTGGAAATTTACCGGAACTCAAGCAGAAACGAATTGCACAAGAAACAATGGATATTCTTGTACCAATTGCCCATCGTTTAGGGATTTATAAAATCAAATCTGAGTTAGAAGATATTTCTTTCAAAATTTTACATCGTGATCATTATTATGAAATGGCAGCGTTAGTTAATAAGCGTCAAGAAGAGCGACTCCATGCGCTTGATTCAATGATGAAACGAATTTCAGTCATTATGGATGAACAAGAAATTCAATTCGAAATGCAAGGTCGCATCAAAAATATGTATAGTATTTATAAAAAAGTCGTTGAAAAGGGCAAAGATTTCAATGAGATTTTTGATTTATTAGCAGTCCGTATTTTAACGGATACGGTTCGGGATTGTTATGCGATTTTAGGGTTTATTCACAATGAATATCGGCCAATTCCCAATCGTATTAAAGATTATATTGCTATGCCAAAACCAAATATGTACCAGTCACTCCATACGACAATTTTAGGGGACAATGGGACGATTTTTGAAGTGCAAATTCGTACCCACGAAATGGATCGCATTGCTGAATATGGAATTGCTGCCCATTGGGCCTATAAAGAAAATAATATTATGACTTCAGAACAAGAACAACGCCAAATGGAACAAGAAGTCAAAATCTTCCAAGAAATCAAAGCAATTATTGAAGATGCTGATGATACGACAAGTGAAGTTGACTTTATCGAAGCAATTAAAGCTGATGTCTTATCGGCGAATGTTTATGTATTTACACCAAAAGGTGATGTCTACAGCTTAACAAGTGGTGCAACGCCACTTGACTTTGCCTACCGCATTCATTCACAAGTTGGAAATAAATCGATTGGATTTAAAGTGAACAATCGCATCGTACCAATTTCGTATGAATTAAAAACTGGTGATGTTGTCGAAGTTTTAACATCGTCATCAGCAAAACCATCAGAATCATGGTTGCGCATAGTCAAAACTGGTCATGCAAAATCAAAAATTCGTCAATATTTTAAACATATTCGTCGTGATGAAAATATTTCACATGGTCGCGAATTAATTGAACGTGAATTAGAGATTCGTGGCTTAGAATGGTCTGATTTTATTAATTCACCTGAACTGCCTGTAACATTAGATCGTTATGGCCAAAAATCACTAGAAGAAGCACACATTGCGATTGGAAGTGGAAGCTTATCAGTCCGCGTCTTTATTAACAAAATGTTTGGACAGCAAAAAGATAGTCGTGATCAGATTGTCGATGAAAGTAATCACGTTGCAAAAACAGAACTCAGTCAACCAGCGAAAGCACCAAAAAATGTCATCACAATCGGGAACGATATTGATAATATTTTAATTCAAATTGCGAAATGTTGCGCTCCAATTCCTAAGGACCCAATTGTTGGCTACATTAGTAAAGGGAAAGGTATTATCGTTCACCGGACGGATTGCCCAAGTGTCAAACAAATGGGCGAGCGCTTTATCAATGTTGGTTGGTCAGAAAACATTGCGCAAACGAAGCATCCAGTTTATTTAAAAGTTGTTTCATTTGACCGCCCGGGATTATTAAGTGAAATTATTAATTCACTGTACGCTGTCAAAACCGATATCGTCGATATTACGTCAACAGTCAATCATGATAGTACCGTTTCAACACGCTTAACAGTAACGGCAACTGATACCGAACAATTAGAAAAAATCAAATTAAACATTCAAAAAGTCTCAGGTGTGTATACAATCGAGCGGATTAATAAATAAATTGAAATAAAGTTATCAAACAGTGACGAATGATGATTTTATTTTTTTCCAAGGAGGTAAACCAATATGAAAGTAGTAATTCAACGGAGTAAAGCAGCCAAAGTTGAAATTGACAATACTATTGTTGGTACAATTTCACATGGTTTTGTAATTCTAGTTGGCTTTTTTATCGATGATACGATTGAAATCGTCCAAAAAATCGTGCGTAAAATTATCGGATTACGCGTTTTTGACGATGGTGACGGCAAGATGAATTTAAATTTAGAAAGTGTGGGTGGTCAAATCTTATCGATTTCACAATTTACCCTGTATGCCGATTGTCAAAAAGGGAAT
>JBOFSL010000252.1:0-1880 GCA_051651525.1 Culicoidibacterales bacterium
GGGACACGACTAGTCATCGATCATTTACTAACACCGTATCGCAGTCAGTTAACACGAACTGAACAGCAACGCTTCCGTGAGTTGTGTCAGACCAGTGCTGAAATTGTTGAAGCAATCGCGCACAGCTTGACACCAGGCATGAGCGAACATGAAGTTGAGGCGGAAATTGCGAAAGCGTGTCTCATGCAGGGTATTCATCCGCAAGTCATTTTAGTTTCAAGTGATGAGCGTTTAATGCAATACCGTCATCCAATGCCAACTGCCAAAAAGATTAACAAACAAGTCATGCTCGTCTTATGTGGTGAACGATCAGGATTGGTAGCGAACGTGACTCGTCTCGTTCATTTTGGTGAATTACCAGCGAGTTTAGCTGAAAACCAACAACAAGTTGCGGTCATTTCTGCAACGATGATGCAAGCGACAACGCCAGGAACAGATGTGAAAACGATTTTACAAGCTGGGATTTCAGCCTATCGCGCAATTGGGAAATCAAATGACTGGCAAATTTTACATCAAGGTGGTTTAGCCGGATATGCGACTCGTGAATACTTAGTGACACTAGCGACAGCAAGTACAGTCCAAGTCAATCAAGCGTATGCTTGGAATCCAATGTTACCTGGCGTTAAGTGCGAAGACACGTTCCTTGTGAGTGAATCCGGGATTGAAATTTTAACCCAAACAAAAAATTGGCCAACAATTGAAGTTTTTGGTATGAAGCGGCCAGCAATTTTAGTTCGGACAGATAAATAGTAAGATAGAAAGAAAAAGAGGGAATACGTATGAAAACTTTAGCTCAAACATTTGAAACAATTTTTGCAACACCACATGAATTCACAATTTTCTCGCCAGGGCGCGTGAACTTAATTGGCGAACATACAGATTACAATGGCGGGCACGTCTTCCCATGTGCTTTAAGCTTTGGAACGTATGCATTAGTCAAACCACGTAGTGATCAAAACTACCGTTTTTATTCGATGAACTTTGAAAAAATTGGTACAGTGACCGGGATAATGACAACACTTGTGAATGATCCAACAGATGACTGGGTCAACTATCCAAAAGGAGTTATTGATGTTTTCCAAAAACGCTTTGGGACATTTGCGCACGGATTCGACATTTTATTCTATGGGAATATTCCAAATGGAGCGGGACTTTCATCATCAGCATCACTTGAATTAGCGATGTCGGTCGTGTTACAAGAACTATTCGCGTTAGATATTGATATGATTGAAATGGTCAAACTCAGTCAAAAGGCGGAAAATGAATTTATCGGGGTCAACTGTGGGATTATGGATCAATTTGCGATTGGGATGGGTCGTGCCAACCACGCGATTTTATTGGACTGCCAGACACTCAACTACCGGTATTCACCACTGGACTTAAATGGGTACCAAATTGTGATTGCGAATACGAACAAACGTCGCGGACTAGCAGATTCAAAATACAATGAACGTCGTGGGGAAACAACGGAAGCATTAGCGATTTTACAAACTGCAACGGATATTCACAGTTTAGGTGAGTTAAGTAATGAAAAATTTGATGAACTCGCCCACTTAATTACCAATGAAACGATGCGCAAACGTGCGAAACATGCTATTTACGAAAATCAACGGACATTAGCCGCTGTTGAAGCGTTAGAAAATCAAGATTTAGCCAAATTTGGCCAATTAATGATCGCCTCACACAATTCATTACGTGACGATTACGAAGTAACAGGTCTCGAGTTAGATACGTTAGTTGCCGTTTCACTCCAACAAGCTGGTGTCATTGGTTCACGAATGACTGGGGCTGGTTTCGGTGGTTGTACCGTGAGTATTGTGAAAACGGAAGCAATTGAAGCGTTCAAAGCGAATGTTGCAACAGCGTACACAGCGAAAATT
>JBOFSL010000253.1:0-3414 GCA_051651525.1 Culicoidibacterales bacterium
AAATACCTCCTTCAATTTCGTACCTTTATCGTACTCAATTTTGGGAAGCATTTATAGACGGTCAGATGTTACTTGCTTACAAAACACCTCGTGAGAGCTTTAACCATAAGCTTTCATGAGGTGTTTTTATTTGTGTTGATTGGATGTAGAATATAAATTGGACCAAAGGTAAAAGACAGTATGATATAATAATATATGTCAAAAGGGGATAAGATTATGAATTTTCAAATTGATAACGGTCAATTGATGCTTAAGGCGTATGGCCAACAAATTTTGATCGAAACGAAGCTATTTAATGGGGAAAAAACGCTCGATTTTATCGTGCAAAAACTTGAACAACAAGAGAATGAATGGATTATCCATTGGGTTTTACCAAATGAGGTGATTGTAATCCAAACCTGCAAAAAAAATGAGAGGCAGCCAGTGTTGGCGTATCAGCTCCAATTACAGGCCCAAAAAAAATTGGTTGGAATTGTTCAACAAACATATGGAATTCAAAATGCGAAAATGCCGTATTATATGATTCCAGGCTATTTGTATGGAACGAATAATCTAGCAAGTTCAAAAGGGATGCAGCCCAAATTTGCTTATCGCAAACAGGAGAATTATCCACAAACACCGGTTTTATTTACGAGAGCTGATCGTTCAACGCATAATGCTGTATTGGTAGTTACCGAAAAAAGTGTGCTCGGAATTCGTATTGATGAGCGGAGTAATGCGAAGACAGCGTATTATAACGGTTTAGGTATTGATACACGCGAGAGTGATGTCTATGATCGGATTGCGATAACATTAGGATACACACACTTGCCTGTCTGGTATCGTGGGAAATTGAAAGCGGCCGCTGTTCAACCAACGCCAACTCATGGATATTTACAACTAGCGCAAGGAGAAAAACTGGAAGTGTCAGGCCATCTCTATTTTGACCGAGCTGGTAGTCGCTACGACTATGAAAAGGTAATTGAAAATTTTTATTACCACATTCATCAAGGACCAAAGCCTTGGATTGCCCAAAAAGAAGGGATTGAACTCCTAACCAACGCGTTGATTCATGATGGCTACAATGCGGAATTACATTTTTTCCCGAGTATTGTAAAAACTGATACACGCTTGAACATCACTGGAGATACAGCTTGGACTGGTGGTATGCAAGTTATTTACCCTTTAGCTAAGGCAATACCGTATAACACAGAAGCCAAAGCAGTCGTGTTAGATTATGTAGACGAATTAATTACAAAAGGTTTTAACGAACAAACGCACTTCTTTTATGAGAGTAAAGCGCAAAACCAATGGCAAGTGAGTGGTTGGTGGGCTGAAGATTTGATGTTATTTGATCAAAATCAGCAAAAAATTACGCAAGCATATTCAGCGTACATCAATGGCCAAGCAGTTACGTATATATTGAAAACAATTGCTTGGCTAAATGAAATTGAGCCGAGTATTGACACAAGCAAATGGTTAACTGTTGCGAAAGAGGTAGTCGATCATGTTATAGCGCAGCAAAGAGTTGATGGTGCGTTTGGGACATATTATCATGCAGATGACGGAAGTGCATTGAGTTATGATTCATTTCAAGGTGCTTGGTTTTTCGCAGCAAGGGTGAAACTAAGTATTTACAAGCATGTGAGCACGCAATTAATTTTTATCGACTATTTATTGAAAATGTGGAAGTGTTTGGGATGCCTATTGATACGAAAGATGCCGTTGATGAAGAAGGGAACCTGGCATTTATTACCGGTTTGAAAACAGTCCATGAGCAAACAAAATTACAAGCGCATTTAGAGTTGCTCGTGCATTGTTTGCACTATGAATATTCGTGGAAGTTTGCTTATAATACGCATTTTGTTCATGAACCGTTAAAATCACTCCAGTGGAGTAGTTGTGGGGGTTCAATTACATCGACTCATAATATCCATATTCACCCAATGGGGAATTTGATTGCTGAAGAATTGAAGTATGTGTACGAACTGACACAAAATCAGTACTTCTTGCAACGTTTACAAGATACTCTTCTATGGGGTTTACAAAGTTTCAATACCGAAGTGCATAATTTTGGTTTTGGCAAAGCTGGTTGGATGACGGAACAGTTCTTCCATACTGATGCAGTCCAAGATGACCCGACAAGAATTGAAGATGACGGGATTTGGCCGGATTATTTACCATGGGGAGCAGCTTGTATTTTATTATCGTTGTGCATGGAAAGCGAAGATGTTTTACCGTCAACATTGGCTAATCTCAATAGCTAAAATTTGATTCGACTAGCAATTTTCAGAAAAAAATGTTAAGCTAAATCATCAAATAAAGGAGATGGTGGGATGGTTTTAACTGAAATGACACCTGAAACATTATTAGTAACTTTAAAACAGCGCTTTGTTACGCACCCACAGCGACATGTGACAGTAAGTTGGGCAGAGGTTCAGGGAGTATTGCTAGCAAATCGTGATGCATTTATGGCAGTAGTTGCGATGGAAGCAAGTGGTGGCGAACCAGATGTAGTCATGTTGCCAGGACAAGTAGGCATGTGTTTTATTGATTGTGCGATGGAAACGCCAAGTCTACGGCGGAACCTTTGCTATGATCAAGTAGCACTTGAAAAACGGAAAGCAAACAAGCCGAATGGGAGTGCGGTTGAGTGGACCAAGCAGTACAGAGTTTCATTGCTGACAATTCAACAGTATCAAGCGTTACAAGCGTTTGGTCCCTTTGATCAAAAAACATCAAGTTGGGTACAGACACCTCAAGAAGTTCGCGAAAAAGGTGGTGCATTATTTGGTGATTCTCGTTATGGAATGACATTCATCTATCATAATGGTGCAGAATCATACTATGCAAGTCGGGGTTTTCGTGTCATGTATACCGTAAAATCTGAATGAGTGTATCTATATTATGAAAAGATGTGTTAGACTTAGAGAGAAAAAGAAAGGGGTGTTGAAGGTGGAACGAACAATTAAGATTATTGGTATTGGGGTTGTAAACTTAGTGCCTGATTACGTTGTCATTTCTCTAAAACTAGGCACACTTGATCAAAATTATGCGGAATCAGTCGCGCAAGCAGCCGAAAAAATTCAAACATTACAAGCGAGTCTGAGCGAAATTGGCTTTAAAAAAGCGGATGTAAAAACAACAAATTTTAAGGTTCAAAGCGAATATAACTCAAAGAAAGATAGTGATGGTAATTACCAGCGTGTGTTTATTGGTTTTGCCTGTACGCATCAATTACAAGTTGGATTTGATTTCACAAGTGAACGCTTAGGTCAAGTATTACAAAAAATCACACAATCACTCGCAAATCCTGAATTTGAAATTCGTTTTAAGCTAAAAGACGAATATGAAGTGAAGCAGAAGTTGATCGCTGAGTTAACTACAAATGCAACTCAAAAAGCTGAAGCTCTTTGTCAGGCCATGGGTGTCAAA
>JBOFSL010000254.1:0-3553 GCA_051651525.1 Culicoidibacterales bacterium
AATTCATTGACATCCATTATTTCTGTAATTACAACTAAATTATGTTCTTTGGCAATTCCATAAAACATTTTCAAGCCTTCCAATCCAAGTCCTTGGAAGTCGTATGGTGATGTCCGTGGTTTGTATGCACCTCCACGCATCACTTGGACTCCTTGGTTGACCAATTCTTTTGCAACAGCACGAATTTGGGCTTCACTTTCAACTGCACACGGTCCAGCAATCATCACTGGTTGTGTCCCACCAAAGGCAACACCACCAACTTGAATGATTGTATCTGGTGTTGTTTCATGACGTGTAACAAGTAACGTTTTTTCTTGGTCTGCTTCTTGAACGGCAAGTGCTGCTTTGAAAATTTCTTTAAATAATTGGATAATGGTTTCATCACTCAACGGTCCATCGTTATGTTCGATTAACCAGAGTAATAATTCTTGTTCGCGTCTCGGATCAAATTTATTCATTGTTCCTGACTGACTTTTCACGACTCCAATTTGTTGTGCAATTTCTGCGCGCTTATTTAATAATTGTAAAATTTCTAAACTAATGTGATCAATCTCACTTCGTAATTGTGCTAGTGTTTCCACACTGAATCACCCTACCTTTCGACACTTCTATCATATCAATCGTCGTTGTATTTAGCAAAAGAAATACGTTTTTCTAATTGAATTTTTTTCAAAAACATAAAAAAAGCCGAGGTTTCGACTTGCGTCCCCTCGCTTTTTTCGTTTTTGTCTTATTGTCCAACGCGATTTTTGAAATCACTTACTTTTTTTTCTAATGTTTTACGTAAGTCTTCTTCTTCAAGAGTTGTTTCAGTTGATTCTTCAACTACTTCTTCAGTTTTTTTTTCGCTTTCAACTTCAGCATCTGCTACAACAGAAGCTGAGTCAACAACAAATCCTTGCAATTCTTCTTCATCAGACTCTTCACTTATTGTTTTTACACTTGGTGATGCACTTGCTAATTCATCAGCTGTCAACGTTTCCCCAACATTTTCAGCTGAGTGCTTAATTTTGTTCGCAATTTCATGACGTTTTTCTTCCATCGACTGGCGAACTTCGTTAAAATCGATAGATTCTAAATGTTCTTTTGCTCCATCAAGTGAATGTGCTGCTTTTTCTTTCATTTCTTCAGCTTTTTCAACAGCGATGTCTTTAAATTCATGCGCTTTTTCAATCGCTTTTTCTTTAATTTCTTCCGGTGTCATCGTTTTTAATTCTTCAGCTTTTTCAGCTAAATCTTCACGTGTTTCTTTCCCTGATTTTGGCGCTAATAACACTCCTGCTAATGCTCCTGCTGCTGCTCCTAAAAATGCTCCAACTAAAAATTTCTTTTTCCCTGCCATAGTTACATACTTCCCTTCGATTCTTGTTCGTTTACAACGACACTTTCTTTACTCACTGGTTCTTCTTCTTTACTAAAAAAGTTTCCAAAGACTCCACCAAGTTGGCTAGCAACTTGTGCTAGCATTTCATTTAATTGTTGATACTTGACCGTGACATCTTCTGTTATCTCTTTCGTGTCACTTACAATTGATTGAACATCATCAAGCATGACATTCGTTTTTTGTAATGTAATGTTTAAATTTTTTAATACTGGTAACGTATCTTTTAAAATTCGCACTAAGTAGACAACGAAGAAAAATACTGCGCCTAAAATAAGTACGTACATTATCCACGCTAATTGTGCTAAATCAACCGTCATTCGTTCTTCACCTCTCCCTTATCTATAAGTTAAAGATAGCAAGCTCTTTTGTATAAGTCAAGAAATTTAACTCAAAATGACAATTATTTCATTTCAAACAGAATTTCATTGTTTTCTTACTTTATTTTTTCAAGAAAATTATCGAATTTCCTTAGATTAGCTCAAAAAAAACGTCTAAATTCAGACGTTTTTTGATTAATTATTTTTGTATGGTGCTAACTGTTGGTTAATATTTCCAGCTCCCATGAAGACAACAACTGCTCCATGGTGGTTTTTCAATTTCAATAACTGTTTTGGATCAAAAAACTTCGCATTTGGAATAAGTGCAATTAAATCATTCGCACTTACGTTGCCTTTTGCTTCCCGTGCTGATGAGAAAATTTCACTCACGTACACTTGATCAGCTTCACTCAAAATTTCCGCAAATTCTTGCAAAAAGGCTGCTGTCCGCGAATATGTATGCGGTTGGAAGGCAATTACTAATTCACGTTCCGGGTATTTTTGTTTTAACGCTTGAATCGTCACTTTAATTTCCGTTGGATGGTGGGCATAATCATCAACAACAATTTGATCACCGACAGCTTCAATATTAAAGCGCCGTTGTACACCTTGGAATTGCTGTAAACTTGTTTGAATTTGTGCTGGGTTCAATCCCTCTAAAATTCCGACCGTAATTACAGCAAGCGAATTTAAAATCATGTGATCACCAAAGAATGGTAAATCGAAGGTTGCAATAAACTTCCCTTTTAACGTGACATCAAAAACTACACCCGCTGTTGTTTTTTGGACATTATTTGCTTGAACATCATTTGAATCCGCTAAACCATAGAAATACACCGGTGTTTTCGTTTGGAGCAAGCGCGTATTCGCATCATCTCCACATGCAACAACTGCTTTAGTTGCTAGATCAGCATAATCGTTAAACGCATCGAGTACATCAGCTAAATCAGCAAAATAATCTGGGTGATCATGCTCAATATTCGTAATAACTGCATAATCTGGGGTATAGTGTAAGAAGTGACGGCGATATTCGCATGACTCAAATAAGAACACTTCGGCATTTGCTTGCGCAAATCCTGTTCCGTCTCCGATTAAGTAAGCGGTTGGTTTGGCATCAGCAAATACTTGGGCAAATAATCCTGTCGTCGTCGTTTTTCCATGTGTTCCGGCAATTCCAGCACTCGTTAAATCACGTGTCATTTGACCTAAAAAGTCATAATACGTTACTAACGGTAACCCTTGTGCCACTGCGGCTGCAACTTCAACGTTATTTTCAGCATTAAAAGCATTTCCTTGAATTAAAACCCAATCACTCGTAATGTTGTCTGCTGTAAACGGCAATAACGAAATTTCTCGCGAATCTAATCCTTTTTGGGTAAATAAATATTCGGTTGTATCAGAACCTTGAACTTTATGACCGAGATCGTGCAAAATGCTCGCTAACGCACTCATCCCTGAGCCTTTAATTCCGATAAAATGATACTGTTTCATCTTACGCCTGTGTACTTTCGTAATATGCAAAGAATCCCATCCCTACTGGAGCATCAGCAGGTAAAATCATAATTCCTTTTTCTTGAGGTGCATTTGGTAAAGCAAGTTCGCGCATTGCACAAATCATCCCATTTGAATCAACTGTACGTAATTGTGCTGGCACAATTTGTAACCCTGATGGCATAATTGCACCAACGACTGCAACTGGTACTTTTTGGCCAGCCGCAACATTTGCTGCTCCACAAACGATTTGTTCAGTTTTTGTCCCAATGTTCACTTGACAAATACTCAAATGATCACTTTTCGGATGTGGTTCACAACTTGTCACTTCACCAACAACAAAGTTTGGTGCATACGCATC
>JBOFSL010000255.1:0-1791 GCA_051651525.1 Culicoidibacterales bacterium
AATCAACTAATCTGTGAAGGCGTTATCTATGATAATCCATGTACATTAAGACAATATTATGCAACTTTGCCACCAGGAGCAGTCAGAAAGTTAACGATGAAAGCAACTTTTGATGAAAATGCAACAAATATTTATAAAGGACTCATTGCTGAGTATGATTGGATTTTTGATGCTAAAGTGGTAAAAGGTTCTATTGAAGATCCTAACAAGCCAAATGAGCCGTTTGTTCCAGAACCAAATCAACCGCAAACTGAACGACCACTTGCTCCAAATGTTCAAGGCGTAGTAAAACCATTACCAAATACTGGAATGTATACAATTGAACTATTAACTTTTGGAATTGTGCTATTAGTAACAAGTGTTATTGTATTGAAAAAGAAAGGAGAGAGAGAAGATGAAACAAACAAAAAAAATTAGCCTCATTTTGGGCATAATAAGTGCTATTGTTATTGTAAGTAGCGTTTTTAATGTATCGAGTTACTTTTCATCAAAAAGTGAGATTACTAATCCATTAGAAATAACCGATTCAATTGGTGATTTAGGCATAAAAATCGAAGAAGGTTTTACTTTGCCAACAAATTGGGATGGTACGGAATACGAAAAGATTGTTAGTGTCAAAAATACAGAAGAGATTGATGCGCTTGTACGAATTGCTCTTGAAATCCGTTGGGAAAACCCTGATGGCACACCATTTGCAGGGAATAATCAATTTGTGACACTCAATTACGGAGAAATGGATACAGAAAATAATGGTCAAAACCCAGGATGGATGGATGGAAATGACGGATATTATTATTATAATCGCAAGCTTTTAGAAGGAGAGACAACTGTCGATGTGATGAAATCAGTTACAGCGACAATTCCGCCAGATCTCAAAACAAGATATGAAGGTAAAAATGTCATTATTGATGTTCGAGCAGAAGCAATTGAAGCAAAAAAAGTAGCATTAGAAGTATCATGGGCTCAATTTTATCTTAAAGATACTAGCGTGCAGATGTATATGAAAAACTTAGCAAGCAATTGATGAGTCATTCTCATTCTTGTTGTAAACGTTCTTGAAGCGAACCATAACTAAGGATTTTACTAGGGAATGTATTATATCAATTTTGAATATGAGCGACTTGTTCATGCGAACTATCACTCATTCGTGTTCCTTTCGGTAAGCAGCAACGAAGCAGTCATTTGTGCCACGTTCCCGCTAAGCATATGGATGAGTGAAATACACGAGGGTAGCTTCATATGTCCCAAGTAGTATTGAATTTTTCAGTTCTAGGTTCAAGATGAAGTTGAGCGAGACACTGATTAACAGCTAGCACAATTTTCCTTGCTACTTTAAAGGCTGTTGTTCCCACTTCGGCGAAGTACCAGTTATGTTGATATTCGTTAAATTTGCAAATAAACCCCGCATTAATTACAAGTGATTTTTCAATCACTTTCTTGAAAATGAACATGTGTGCGTGTTCATTTTTTTGGTTTTATGCTATAATAAGCAAGAAAAAAGACTAAAGGAGCACTTATTTATGGCTAACATGATTCAAAAACCACGTGGAACGCAAGATGTTTTACCGAAACAAATTGCTGTTTGGCACTATATTGAACAACAATTACGCGATGCGTGTACCCACTTTAATTACCAAGAAATTCGCACACCGATGTTTGAACATATTGAATTATTCAAACGTGGAGTTGGTGATACAACTGATATCGTCAGCAAAGAGATGTATGATTTCTTTGATAAGGGGAATCGCCACATTGCCTTACGCCCAGAAGGAACGGCAAGTACAGTTCGTG
>JBOFSL010000256.1:0-2190 GCA_051651525.1 Culicoidibacterales bacterium
TCAACCACTGCTTGAAAGTCTGTCTCTGTTCCGGAGAAATCAAATTCAAAATCATAGCCATTCATTTCCTGATAAAAGATAGTTGGAATCTTATCAATCCATGTATGTAAATTTTTTTGTTCGTATTTTTCAATCAGACTGTTAATCTTTGGTGGTTGATTATTAAATTTAACTTTTGTTTCTAAAATATAAGGATTATGACTTAATTCTGCTTTTACCATAGTACATCCCCCAAAAACAGGCCAAATCCGTCCTGTTTTATTTTTTAAATCGATAAATAGTGTTCTATCACTATTTATTTTACACTCATTTATTAGAAAATACTATAAGATACTTCTACAAATATGTTTAACTCGACAATGATTTTTTACTTTCAAACGAGTATTTTCAACGTGTTATCCGGTTAATCGTTTGTTTTTATCTGCACGTTCACATACTGCTTGCTCTCGGTAGTCATTCCCGTATCGTGATTTTTTAAAAGTATGGGTTGATGAATATGAATCGCTTTTGAGTTGTATCCTCGTGATTCATACAAAAAACACCGAATTATTTGGGGACAAATAATCCGGTGTATCGTAACAAATTGTTTTCTTGATGCTTATTGCCAAACCGCTTTATTGCGTTGAACGAATTCGCGGAATGTCCGTGGCTTATTCCCCGTCAGTTTTTCAAACTCTGTTGTCACAGCTTTTGCCGTTCCCAGCCGAGTCATGATGTATAACATTACAGTCACATTGACATAGTCTTTTGGTAAATGACGTTTTTTAATATACGTTTGACGATAGCGTAATAATCCTGGTTTCGCATAGCGAATTGTTCTGCCTAATTCTTCACTGAAAATTCCAGCAATTTGTTGATAATTGAGTGCTTCAGGTCCAGTTAACGTATGCTTCGTATTTTGATACTCGTGTGCATGAGTCAATAACGTTGCAATCGCATCACCAATATCAGCGGCATCGATAAAGCTTGTGAAGCTCCGGCCGGCTGGTACGAAAATTTCATTGTCTTGCGCAATTTCTAGAGCATGCACGCCTGAAAGGTTTTGCATGAAAAAGCCTGGGCGAACGTGCGCATATGGTAATTCCAATTGTTCAATCATTTTTTCGATTTTGTGATGTGGTGGAGCAGGATTATTTTCAACACCCATTAATGATAAAAAGACAACTAGGTCGATCCCATGTGCTTTCACCGCTTGTAAAAATGGTCGTAAACTTTCAGGATCGCCTAAGTGTGGTGGGCGCATGACGAATACAGCGGTAGCACCGTCCAAAGCATTCGCAAAGGTTTCTGGTTTTTCGAAATCAAAATAAGCGGTGTCAACACAATCAACATATTTCTCCTTGAGAGCTGGCAGATTAATATCCACGGCTTTAATTGACGCATTCATTTTTTGTAATCCATCAATAACGGCACTTCCGACATTGCCAAGTGCTCCGGTAATAACATAACTCATTTGTGTAGTTCCTCCTCTAAAATCGAGTTCACCCGCTGTAAAAGTTGTGAAAATTGGATAAAATCAGCTTCCCCTAGTTCGGCAGCAATCCGTTCAAGTCGTATTTGATAGCTACATTTAGATTCTTCCAACAACGCCTTACCTTTTTTGGTTAATTGAATATGTTTTTTGCGTTGATCATGTTCATTAACTAGCAACAAAACATATTCTGATTGGACCAGTGATTTCACAATTGTTGTAACTGAAGGCTTTGCTACTCCCAAAAATCGTCCGATTTCCGTGGCAGTAATTGGGTGCGCTTGTGAATCGATAAAAATTAATACACCCATTTCACTTGAACGAATCGGTAATTGTCGGTTGAGCTGTTGTTGTCTTCGCGCAACTGTTGCTAAGTCTTCCGCGACTTTCCATAAAACTTCTTCTTTCATTACGTACCTCTTTTTAATTAGTTATACTAACTAATTAAATTATAGCAAATCAAATGATTAAACGCAATACTGCTATTTTGAAATTTACACGATTTATTTTTGTTCTAATGAGTCAATCCACGCTTGGCATGCTTGCTGAGCTTCAACTTCTTGTTTTAAAATGACTGGTTCTTTTTGCGCAAAAACAGCTGCGAACTGATTGTCTGGAAGTAATCCCTTGATGCTTTGCTCGAACTTGACATATTTCCCACCACCGTGGGTACAAAATAATTGCACTTCTTTTCCACTAAACGGATACTGGTAACAAAA
>JBOFSL010000257.1:0-4863 GCA_051651525.1 Culicoidibacterales bacterium
TTCCAACTTTTGTTTCGGAAACTGGCTCGATTGTGTAACCTTCTGCACCTGTTGATGCCCAAAGGTAAGCTTGCTCACTATCAAAATGACGGCTTGTTACTTCGATACGATCAGCAATCATAAAGGCTGAATAAAAACCAACCCCAAATTGACCAATAATATCGTACCCATTTTCTGCTTGGTTGGCATTTTTGAACGCGAGCGAACCACTCGAAGCGATTGTTCCTAAATTTGCTTCAAGTTCAGCTTTGCTCATCCCAATTCCACTATCGCGAATTGTTAATGTTCGTGTTGTGAGTTCTGGAATAATTTCAATTTCGTAGGCTTTTGCATCAAAAGTAATTGCTTCATCAGTTAATGAGCGGTAATACATTTTATCAGTAGCATCGCTCGCATTTGAAATGAGCTCGCGTAAAAAAATTTCTTTATTTGAATAAATTGAGTGGATCATCATATCCAACAAACGTTTCGATTCAGCTTTAAATTCATGTTTTTCCATAGTTTTGACCTCTTCTTTCATGAAATAGTTCAGATTTACTTCTTATCTTTAGCACTCGTCAACTTACAGTGCTAAAGTTATTTTGCCAAAATTTGTCTAACTTGTCAACACTTATCGCCTTGATTCAAATCAAAAGATGCTTACGCACCTTTTGGAATTATTCGACTGGATTCACAACTCGGAGTGCACCCGTTTTTGGTTCTAAACAGAGACCATGAATTGTGACATTCGTTGGTAACAATGGATGTTTGCGAATCAAATTCACTGTCCGACGAATACTTTCATCACTATGGCCAATTTTTTGGAGCCATGCTTCTAAATCAACGTAATGATGGACCGCATCAATGACCTCTGATTTGATACCACGTTCACGCATTTTTTCAACCATTTTCGTCCCATCTAAATGGGCCATTCCACAATCGTCGTGGCCAATAACGAAAATATGCTCGACTTCAAATTCATAGATTGAAACTAAAATCGAACGCATCAATGAACCATACGGATCAGTAATAATCGCACCTGCTGATTTGATGACATGGACATCACCATTACGCAACCCTAATGCTGGCAATAACAGTGCCGATAATCGTGCATCCATACACGAAAGAACGAGCGTTTTTTGTGCTGGTACTTTTGTTGCTGGAAAAGCGGTATATTCATGATTATTGACAAATTTTTTATTGGCTTGTAAAAAAGCCAATAAATGCAAATCAGTTGTTTCAATTGGTGTTTGTATCATTGCTTCCTCCAAAATACTTTCAAATTCAAAGTATTATGCTTTATTTTAGTGAATCCAAGGCCTTTTGTCAATCTTATGCTTGGGTATTAAGCGCAGTTTTTAAGAGTTTGATCATCCCTTGAACGAGTAAATCAGTTTGCACAATTGTCGCATCAACTCCGTTTTCCAAAGTAAATAGCCACTGATGCTCACTTTCATTTGCACGGGCTATTACTTTTGGCACGCCAAAATCGTATTTGGCAACAGTTGCAACAACTAAATTGACTTCATCACGGTTACTCACCGCTAACACGACATCCATAGTTTCACAACTCGCTTGTTCGAGTAAGTCAATATCACTGCCATTGCCAACAATTACTTTTACTTCAGGAAATTTTTCGCGTAAATGCTGACATTTCACGACATTTTCTTCAATTACTGTACAGTCGGTCATCGGTGGCAAGGCTTGCAAAACATGCATGCCAATTTCACCTCCACCTATTATGAGTACTTTCATCATCTTCATCCTCCCATCCCAAGCATGTGTTCTAACCGTTGTGAAGCAAAATTCGTGACGGCAATATATACGTGATCATTTGCCGCAAACGTCATCATTTCCGTAGGAATAACTGCCTGATTTTTTCGTTGAATACTCACAATTTGAATTTCTTGTGCGTAATTAAATTCACCAACTGTTCGTCCCCACCAAAATTGTGGCAATTGGGTTTGAATGATTCGAACTTCACCATGATTCACTTCATACACACTATCCAAATGCGAACGCGTCACGAGTTCAACGGCACGATCAATTCCCCATAATGTTGTCGCTAAAGTTTGAATGCCAAAAGCAGTATAAATTTTTACTTTTAGAGGATCATAGAGCCGCGCAATCACGGTTGGGACCCGATATGTTTGTTTCGCTACTCGGGCTAAAACCGCATTGACTTCATCTTCAGGTGTACAAATAATACATGCATCACATGTTAAAATACCGGCTTTTTCTAACGTTTCTTGAGCGAAGAATGCTCCAACTACAATGGCATCTGGCACTTGTTTCATCAATAATTCAACACGTTTACTATTACTTTCAATTAAAGTTACTTGATGATGGAGTGTTTGTAATTGCCAAAATATACCTTGCCCTAATCGGCCGGCACCAATTATAATAATTTTCATGATTTTCCCTCATTTCTTCGCTGGTTACGTAAGCGCATCACCGCTTTTCGGAGTTCTTCAATCCCGAAAATTAAAATTGGCCAAATACATAAAAATAGCCAATCACTAATTGCCAATGCTGTCGTTTGAAATACAGTTTGTAAAAACGGTACATAGACGATCAGCGCAAACAAAACAACTTCTACAATAATTCCAATATTAATTCGCCGATTGCTAAACAAACCAATACTAAAGACTGAAGCCACTTGAGTTCGACAATTTAAGACGACACCAATCTGGCAAAAGACGATACTTCCTAATGCCATGGTTGTGGCTTTCACATAAATTGGATCAATCCCACCCGCAAGTGGAACGTTAGGCCAACCTACTAGCCAATTAACAAAGAAGTAAGAGATTGCTAAAGCTCCTGCTTCTAACATCCCATACCATAAAAAGGCTTTAATTAATAATGGCCGATTCAACAAGCGTTCTTTCGGATCCCTTGGTGGCTGCAACATCACATCAGCTTCAACTTTTTCAACGCCTAACCCTAATGCAGGTACCATATCGGTTCCTAAATCAATTGCTAAAATTTGCATAATTGTTAATGGTAGTGGAATACCGCCACGTGAAAGTAAAAACATCGCACTTGGAATTGCTTCTGGTACATTTGAATTCAAAATATATAAAATAAAACGGCGAATATTTTGATACACTGCGCGTCCTTCTTCAATTGCTGAAACGATGCTCGCAAAATTATCATCCAATAAAATCATATCAGCACTTTCTTTTGCAACATCGCTACCCATAATCCCCATCGCAACACCAATATCCGCTTTTTTCAAGGCGGGTGCATCATTGACGCCATCACCCGTTACCGCAACAATTTGATTTTGCTCTTGGAGGGCTTGAACAACGCGAAGTTTTTGTTCCGGTGCAACCCGGGCAAAAATAACCGGTGTCAATACGAGCGCTTGGAGCTGTTCATCACTTAACGCTGCGAGTTCTAAACCACTAACAACATTCACCGTTGGTGTCGTCACAATTCCAATTTGGCGGGCGATACTTTCCGCAGTCAAACCATAATCGCCAGTCATCATAATAATTTTAATCCCTGCTTGATAGCATTTGGCAACTGCTGCTGTAACTTCGGGTCGTGGTGGATCACTCATTGCAATCAAACCAAGAAAAGTCAGATTTTGCTCAATTAATTCATTTGTGTACTGGCTTTTTTGGCGTGGTAATTGATCAAGTGGTAGCTTTCTTGTTGCTACCGCCAAAACACGAAGTCCTTGTCGGGCATATTGGTCATTCACTGCCATAATTTCCGCCCGTTTTGTTGGCGTTAATGAGACGATTTCTTGACCGACTTGTCGCATCGTACATAATTCAAGTACTTCTTTTGGCGCCCCTTTACAAAAAGCAATTTCTGTTGTGCCAACTTGATGAATTGTTGTCATCCGTTTCCGGCGCGACTCAAATGCAAGTTCGCGTAATCTTGGATACACTTTTGTTAATTGATCGAGCTGTTCACCATTTTTTTGAGCTAAGACGAGTAAGCTCGCCTCAGTTGGATCACCGAGCACTTGATATTTTAACTGTTCTGCGCTTGGTGGTAAGACCCGTGCATTACTGCATAATGCTGCTGCTTGAATGAATTGACTGACATCAGCTTGTTGGCCACTTGCTTGATCAGAGTCGTTGATAATCGTTCCAGTTGGCGCATAACCGACTCCTGTCACCCGATATTCTTGCTCACCTACATAGAGTTTAGAGACGGTCATTTCATTTTGAGTTAGTGTTCCGGTTTTATCAGTACAAATCACACTCGTACTTCCGAGCGTTTCGACGGCTGATAATTTTTTGACTAAAGCATTTTTTTTCGCCATTCGTTGAACTGCCATTGCTAACGATAACGTCACCGTTGGCAATAGCCCCTCAGGAATAAATGCGACAATCATCCCAAGCGCAAAAACAAACGATTGTGCGACTGGTTCTTTCACAAAAAAGACGGCCGCAAGGAAAAAGATAACACCTAAAGAAATCGCAATGAACGAAATTTGTTTCGTTAAGCGGTTTAATTGTTGCTGTAACGGTGACAAATCTTCTTTCACGACTTGCGTCAAAGCAGCAATTGTCCCAAATTGTGTTGTCATCCCAGTTGCGAAGACGAGTGCTTTAGCAGAGCCTTGAGCCACATTTGTTCCCGCATAAATAATATTCGTATATTCTGCGGTTGAAACTTCGATTTTCGCCAACGCTTGTGGATTTTTTCGCACTGCTCGACTTTCTCCAGTTAGCGTTGATTGATCAATTTGTAAATCTTCAGCTTTAATTAACCGGGCATCTGCACTAATCCGGTCACCTTCTTCTAACAGGATTATTTCACCTGGTACAACATCTTGGGTTAAAATTTTTTGTTCTTGACCATCACGGATAACTCGCACATAGCTTGGCAACATATTTTTTAGCGCTTCACTCGCTTGCGATG
>JBOFSL010000258.1:0-1334 GCA_051651525.1 Culicoidibacterales bacterium
GAACGGATTCGTCAAATTCACCAAAAAAATAAACGGCGGTTATTCGCAATTGCCCAGCCAATGGTGCCGTTATTAGAACAATTACTTGCTGAAAACCAAGGATTTGGCAAACTGAGCTTCTTTCAAACGATTGATTTCACAAAATTTTTGTTAGCAGAAGTTTTATATGAAAATGATATGTATATCTATAGTGAAGAATTTGGTATTTTGACAAATTATTCGAAACCAGCCTTGAAGCAATTAGAGCAAGAAATTGGGAATTATGTTGAGCAACAGGCGCAAGTGAAATTATTGACATCATCACAAGTGAAAGTGATTGGTCACCAAATTCGCCAAGCCTTTGCGGTTCATTCCAAACCATTTATCAAAGAACAATTACGAAAACTCTTTTTACAAACCCAAAATGGTCAATATGTGTTGCGAACGATTTCGAAAGCCCACATTGTTGACCTGGTGTTACAACAATTCCCTCAGGGGATTGAGCTGTACAAAAATGAAGAGGTGATTCGCCAATTAGCGAATGAAATTGTTGCACAAACCTTTACTGTTGAAAAAGATCGCGCGATTGTTGGCCTCATTCAACGTGAAGAACTCCAATATCGGATTTTGTTATGGGGACGTGGATATTACATTCATCGGAACTTTGTTACTTTTGATCAAACAATCTTGCAAGAAATTCATGAATATTTGGAGCAATTGTTGACAACGATTCCTTCAACCACAGCCGAACATGTGTATGAACAGTTTGAACCATTACTGCAAGCCTATCAAATTCCCAATAAATATGCACTCTACACGATTTTACGACTCTCAAATGCTTCAACGGCGATTGCTTATCCGGAATTCCCGAAAATTATGCAGGTTGAAAGTAGTGGGAACTATGATAACCGCTCACAAATCATTACGTATTTGCAAGCGTGTGCTCAACCAGTTTCAACAGAAAAATTACGGAAAGAATTTGTTGAAGCGCGCGGATGGAAGATGTATACCTTAACCGCAACACTATCATACAGTCGCGAAATTATTTCAACTAATTATAGTGAATACGGTTTAATTTCTTTTTATAGTCAGTATAAAAAAGCTGATTTCACCGCAATTTCTCAAACAATTCGCACCAAATTAGATGATCAACTGATTATTGCTAGTGATGGTATTTTTTATGAATATGTCGAAACCTTGGCAGCCAAAGGTATTGAATCACGACAATTACTTTATTCGTTGTTGAAACATTTCTATGGCGATGAATTCCGTTTCACACGCTATCCACATATTGTCAGTGTTGATTACCATGATGATATTTCATTTTCTACAATTATTGAAAATTATCTCTTGCA
>JBOFSL010000259.1:0-2237 GCA_051651525.1 Culicoidibacterales bacterium
ATAGGGCCATCTATCCCTATGCCTATGAGTATGGATTGTGGACACTCCTTTTATTACCACTCGCAATCGTTGGGATTTATTTCCAAATCTTATTTATTACCGCGGGTAAATCAAATCTCGTGCTCATCTCAACAATTTCAGCTGGGGTCATCAATATTGCCCTTGACTATGTCTTCATTGTAATTTTCGGTTGGGGAATTCGTGGTGCTGCGATTGCTACTGGCATTGGTTACGCAATTCCCTTTGTACTGGGTGGAATCTATTTTACACTGATGAAAAAAAATACCTTGCATTTAATTAAGCCCGTTGCCCATTGGCGTGCACTTTTCACCGCTTGTTTAAATGGCTTTTCGGAAATGGTTGTCAATGTTTCACAAGCGATTGTCACGTTTTTACTCAATGCGGTAATGATTCAATTAGCTGGTGAAGATGGGGTTGCTGCAATCACGATTATATTATACGGTCAAACGTTTCTTGCAGCTGCTTTTATGGGGTATTCAACCGGAATTGCCCCAATTATTAGCTTTAAATTTGGTTCAAATCGTCCTCAGGAAATTGCGGAAATTTTCCGTCACAGTAAACACTTTATCTGCGGATTCGCCCTCATCACCTTCAGTTGTGGCATTATTTTCGCTGAATCATTAGTTAGCTTCTTCACCAATCCAACTTCGTCTGTCTTCAATTTAAGTGTCCTTGGATTTCGTTATTCCGCTTTCGCCTTCCTCTTGATGGGATTTAACATTTTTGGATCAGCATTCTTCACAGCCATGTCGAATGGGAAAACTTCAGCCTTGATCGCATTTATGCGTACGTTTATTTTCCAAATTAGTGCGATTATTATCTGTGCTGCAAGCTTTGGTGTGACCGGTGTGTTTTGGGCCTTACCAATTGCTGAAGTGCTTGGGCTTATCATTACTATTTTTTGTTTTAAAAAACACCAGCCGAATTATCGGCTGATATAACAACTAAAAAACGAGACCGGAATCAGTCTCGTTTTTTAGTAAGTTTTTTAGTAATATTCTGCGATTAATTGCGCTAACTCCTCAACTGTTACATCTTCAGGGTTTACGACATCAGCACGTTCAATTTCAACCATTACATCATCAAGTTCAACGATGATAAACGTTCCATCATCATAAACACTTTTAATTTCTGCGGCAATTGCAGCGACATCTAATTTTTCCATTGTATCCTTCACTTCCTTTTCCACTATGAATTAACTATTTTTGAAAATAACAATCTTCTTATTTGTTATTTTGAGTATACGATGTTTCGTATGAATATGCAAATAGTAAATTTACACAAATCACCTCGCTTTAATAACTCAGTGCTATAAGCCGTACGCGCCCAAAGCTTAGTGAACATTTGCTAGTCCAAGAAAAGAGTCAATCAATGAATTGAATGAAGCCACTACTCAGTCACAGCAACACACTCGTGCTATCGTTCTAGCACTCATAGCCATCTGGCTTGGAAAAATTGTCAGAGCTTAGATTATTAAGAAAATAACCGATATTGGCTTGTATCAAACGTGTAGATACTACACTGATAATCATTGGGGTACACACTATGTCTGTGATGCTTCTAATTATTTGAGAGATTAGGAAGAAGTCTTCTACACTACAATTTACTCATCTTACCGATGAGCGTAACTGTCAGTATTCTCGTATTGATTCTCAATATCCTCAATTCTTAAAAAGCTCTGGCAGCGGACAACTGCTCAGCTCTTTTTTGCATCTTGCCGTACTTATCGACTCACATTTCCCGCAACATTTAAAATATCCCAAGTTCTAGCAAATGGTGGTGAATACACTAGGTCAAGCAGACCGAGTTCATCAGTTGTCATTTCTTTATAAATTGCGGCTGCTAAGACATCAACACGTAACACCGCATTTTTTGGCCCAATAATTTGACCACCTAAAATCACTTTTGTTTGTGCATCATAGACAAGCTTTACTGTCAATTCAACTGCCCCGCGAACATAGCTCGTGTGGTCTTTGTCTTTAATTAACGTTGTCCGATAATCAAGACCCTTCTCTTTCGCCATTTGTTCATTCAATCCCGTTGCTCCAGCTTCAATCCCAAGGCAGCGAATTCCTGAACTCGCAAGCATTCCCGGGAAATAACTATCAAGCCCACCAATGACTTCACCGACAATTCGACCTAATTTATTTGCGGTCGTTGCTAGTGGAAGATACATTGGTTCATTTAACACTTTATTTAACACCGTAGCACAATCA
>JBOFSL010000260.1:0-1156 GCA_051651525.1 Culicoidibacterales bacterium
ACAGCGTGTTTCGAAGCAACATAGGCTGGATTTCCTGGAAGTCCTGTCAATCCAGCAATTGATGCATTATTGATAACTACACCACCATTGCCCTGTTCAAGGAATTGTTGTAATTGGTGTTTACAGCAAAAGTACACACTATAGAAGTTATTCATCATTGTGAAGTCCATATCTGCTTTTTCTAATTTATGCAGTGGTTGGGGATTTCCCATTACCACAGCATTGTTGATCGCAATATCAAGTTTTCCATACGTCGCAGTCGCTACTTCCACTGTTTTTGCACAATTTGCTTCAATTGAAAGATCAAGATTCAAATAAATTGCGTCTCCACCAGCTGCTTGAATTTCAGCTAAGATTGCTTCACCCTCAGCTTGTAAAATATCAACTAATACCAATTTTGCCCCTTCTAATGCTGCACGGCGTGCTGTTGCAGCCCCAATTCCCGCTGCAGCTCCAGTAATAATCATAACTTTGTTTTCAAAACGATTTGCAAAAAATGTTTGTCTCATTTTCATTCTCCTTTATTTATTGATACTGTTACAATCTCAGTATACTCTTTTTTTTGAAAAAATCAGTATTTTTTTTATTTTTCAGCTAATAATTTTTGAATATCTTTTTCAATTTTTAATGGTGATACCGTTGGTGCATACCGTTTCACAACTGTCCCATCACGTCCAACGAGGAATTTTGTGAAGTTCCATTTCAATCTTTGACCAAAAACACTCCCTGTTGCTTGCTTCAAAAAGATAAACAATGGATCAGCAGCGTCACCATTTACATCAATTTTCGCTAAAATTGGGAATGTCACTCCGAAGTTTAGTTGGCACGTTGCGACGATTTCATCATTATTCACCACTTCTTGATTCGCAAATTGGCTACATGGAAACCCTAGCACGCGCAATCCATCCGCTTGATATTTGACATGAAGTGCTTCTAAATCTTTAAATTGTGGTGCGAGTCCACATTTCGTCGCTGTATTGACGATTAACATCACATCCCCTTGATATTCGCTCATTGCTAGTTCTTGTCCGTTTGATTTTTTTACTGTATATTCGTAAATACTCATGTGTTCTACCTCTTTCATTTTTCGCTATTTAATTGTATACAATGTTTTTACAACAAAAGCAATTATGCTTTTGTTAATACTTCTAGTAAC
>JBOFSL010000261.1:0-1232 GCA_051651525.1 Culicoidibacterales bacterium
AAAGGAATTGATACCATGGTTTATGAGGCGCTTTGCTCAAGTTGCGGTGCTGAACATGTGTTTAACGAAGTTGAAATGCAATCAACATCCGGCATGATTCATTGCAAAAAATGTGCCAAATTAATTCCCGTTTACAAAATTAATTAACAGCGAAAGGACAGAACGAGCATATGGAACTTTTAACCCTTGAACACCCTGATTACGCTCAAGCTTGTGCTGCTTGGAACCGAGCAGTTACCAAAAAGCCAGCAATTATTGCATTTTGCGAAACAGTTGATGAACTCTCAAATTTACTCAAATTGGCGGAAGTTTCGCAATTACCACTCGCGATTCGTAGTGGTCGTCACCATTATGAAGGTGCCTCTAGCTGTGATGGCGGCTTTGTCATTGATCTCTCACGCTTACAAACAGTGACAATCAATGAACAACTCAATACTGTGACAATTGCCGGTGGTGTCCGCAATCGTGAATTATACGAAACGCTTGCGGAATATGGTTATCCCTTCCCTGGTGGTGGTTGCCCGACTGTTGGTGTAGCCGGTTTTACGCTTGGCGGCGGTTGGGGCTACTCAGCGCGACTTTTTGGTCTTGGCTGTGATAGTTTACAATCAGTTCAACTCCTGACATATCGCGGTGTCCTCTTAACTGCCGATTCAACAACCTATTCTGAGCTATTTTGGGCGCTACGCGGTGGTGGTGCCACACCATTTGGAATCATTACGCAACTCACATATCAGTTGCCACCAAAGCACGAGCTCGCAACACGAATTTTCCTTGATTATCGCTTTGAAACTGCTGAATCTGCGTTACCATTGCTTGAATGGTATCAATCATGGTTTCCACAAACACCACGATGGTTTAATGCGAAAATTGTGCTCTATCGCACGCATGCGTGCGAATACGGCGTGAAAATCACAGGTATTGCCTATTCAGATGCCGACACAGTTTCACAATTGCTTGTTGAACTCACAAATCACCCCAATTTAATCACCGATGATTGTGCAACCGGTCCTGTGATTGAAGCCAATCGTTGGATTCAAGACCATCACCCAGAATATGAATCATACAAATCTGGGGGCCGTTTCGTTGCAACTGAGCTGACATCAATTCAATGGCAAACACTTGCCAATTGGTTAACTCACGCTCCAATTGAAGCCGATTATGTTGCTTTTACCCTCTATGGTCTTGGTGGTTCCATTTCCAAGCTTTCAAACACGGAGACTGCCTTTGCA
>JBOFSL010000262.1:0-10809 GCA_051651525.1 Culicoidibacterales bacterium
TGATTGTTTTTTTTTGGAATTTTTCAGCATTTAATTAATTTGTCAAAGTATTGTCACAAAACTAAGCTATAATTAATTTGTAAAGCATTAACAATATGTAAATTTTTGAGCTTTACAACTGATGGCCCTTCTTTGCCCAAGAAAGCAATCAGTGATCGTTTATGTTTCTCATTTTCAATACTTATTTTGCCCAAAAAAGTATCGATTAAAAACTCTTTCCGAAAAGACGGTATATTTATTATTTATAGTTAAACAAAAAAACAGTGTTGCCCGCACTGTTTTTTTGTTTAACTATTGATTATCTTCGATTTTGGTATACCAGTTTAAATTGACATACCGATATGTTGTTAAGCCATTACGAGTTTCTTGGCGGATAAATTTCGCGCGTTCAAAAACTCGTTGAGCAGCTAAATTATCAGTTGGTACATGAGCAACGAGATAGTGAATATTTTTGCTGCAAGCAAACTGTGTATATGCAATAATTGCTTCAGCACCGTAATGTTCACCTTGATATTCTGGGAATATTTCCGCATAGACTTCAAGTGTTGTTAAATCAAGACGTTGTTTCACACCAACTTCGCCAACGATTGTTTTCGTACCGTTCAAGAAAACTAACCAAGGACCAAGACCATCAAGTGTCACATCTTCGGCTAGAGCCTCGCAAAAGCTTGTTAAATAGTGGCCGTGGCGACTTAAATCAAAATAATCAAAAAACGTTTGATTGACTGAAACCAGTTTCAGACGGGGAGATTGTAAATGCATTTAGGATGCTCCTTTCATTTTTAAGTGGTAACAGCTTTATTATACCGTGTTTTTCATTGAAAGGCATGGGCTTTTTTTTGTCTAAACCTAGTCGTCAGCCACTTTTTGTATTATAATGAAAAGTGATTAATTTTCGAAAATCAGAAAATCTATTGAAAAGTTAGGCAGTGAGAACAAATGAAAGCAACTGTACATGGGACAGAAATAAATTACATTGTTGATGGAAATGGAACCGATATTATTTTACTCCATGGGTGGGGGCAAAATATCTCAATGATGCAACCGATTCATGATCATTTAAAACAAATTCATCGAGTGTGGACACTCGATTTTCCAGGGTTTGGTGATAGTCCAGAACCACCAGAAGCATGGGATGTATATGAATACACGAAGATGATCCAGGCATTTATTCAAAAAATGAACATTACGAAACCAACTTTGATGGGACATTCATTTGGTGGACGGGTTTCAATTATTTATGCCGGCCAACAACACTCAGTTGAAAAAGTTGTCTTATTTGATGCAGCAGGGGTTAAGCCCAAACGCGGATTAGATTACTATGCTCGCGTATATAGTTATAAATTAGGGAAAAAAGTCATGGCTTTACCAGGGTTAGCGAGTGTGAAAGCACGTTTCCAAGCAAATGCTGGGAGTAGTGATTATCAAAATGCGAGTCCAATCATGAAACAAGTATTATCTAAAGTTGTCAATCAAGATTTACAGCATTTGATGCCAAAGATTGAAGTGCCAGTTTTATTGATTTGGGGTGAACTTGATGATGCAACACCAGTGAGTGATGCAAAAATAATGGAAGCGAAAATGCCCAATGCGGGCCTCGTCGTTTTGCCTGGAGTAGGTCATTACGCATATTTAGAACGTTTACCACAAGTACTCTCAATTTTAGATAGCTTTTTAAGTACAAATCGAAAGGATGAAATAAACTAATGATACCATTTGATAATTCAATCATAATTACGCTCGTCTTAGCGAGTGTAGCGGCCCTTGTTTTCGGTTTTTACAGTTTACTAAAAGCGCAAGATGCCTTACATATGTTACAACAAAATATTTATGACTATAAGCGGTATACAAGTTGGATGAACCAGCATATCGGTAGGGTATTGCCATGGAAAGAATTAATTCCAGCAATTACCCTGATTGGATTCTTATTCGTACCGAAAGCAATTATGCTTTGGATCGGATTAGGCATGATGATTTTTGTTCATTTTTATTTAGCGTTACAACTACGCCATAAACAAAAACAACAAACGAAAAAACCACTCGTGTACACGGCACGAGTGAAACGATTAATTGCGACTGTCGTGATACTCCAAGCTGCAATCATTGCAGCAACGATTATTTTTGTATATCAAGCGAGTAATATTGCACTTATTCCATTAGTATTAGTGTTATTAGTTGCGGGAGAATATTATGTAGTTTTAGCAGCGAATGTGATAAACCGCCCAATTGAAGCTTCAATCCGTAATCGATTTATTAATGAGGCACGAACAATCGTGAAACAAAGTAAAAATTTAACGGTAATTGGGATTACGGGAAGTTATGGGAAAACGAGTGCAAAAAATATCGTTGCCACGTTACTTGGTGGTGAGCACCAAGTCTTGATGACACCGGAAAGTTATAATACACCGATGGGAATTACAATTACAGCGCGGACCTTATTAAAACCAATTCACGATGTCTTTATCGCAGAAATGGGTGCGTACAAGTTAGGTGAAATTCGCGAATTGTGTGAAATTGCCTATCCAAAGCATGGGATTTTAACTTCAATTGGACCTCAACATTTAGAATCATATGGTTCAATTGAAAATGTCCAAAAAACAAAATTTGAATTAATTGAATCATTACCAAGTGATGGTTTAGCAATTTTAAATCGTGATGAAGAATTGATTCGCACGTATCAAATTCAAAATGATTGTCGTCAAATTTGGTATGGAATTGATCAAGTAGACGTCTTGTATCGTGCAAGTGAAATTAACTTTGGTACAACGGGGATGTCGTTTACAGTTACACAAACTGAAACCGGCGAGCAAGCAGTGTTCACAACAAAATTACTGGGACGTCACAATATTTATAATTTATTGGCTGCGATTGCCCTTGGTCACCAAATGGGTCTAGATTTTGCAAGTTTACAAAAAACAACACGTCAAGTGCAACCAGTTGCCCATCGTTTAGAAATGAAAAAACAAGGTAATATTACAATTATTGATGATGCGTTTAATGCGAATCCAGTTGGAACAAAAATGGCACTTGAAGTACTTGGGCGGATGCCAGGAAAACGGATTGTGATTACGCCAGGGATGATTGAACTCGGAGACCAACAAGCGCAATTGAACTTGCTATATGGGACGTACATGAAAGAGACAACGGACGCTGTGATCTTAGTCGGTCCAAAGCAAACCCAACCAATTCAAGCGGGTTTAGCAAGTGTTAACTATCCACAAGATAATATTTATGTTGTGCAAGATATTTACACAGCATTTGCGACGATGCGTCAACTTGTCGGCGCAGATCAAGCATTTGTCTTACTTGCAAATGATTTACCTGATTCATTTAACGAATAAAAGGAGGAAATCTGGATGCGTGATGACGTATTGGACTTTATCAAAGAAGTTCAAGCAATTGCCCATATTGGCAAGCAATATTCGAGTGATCCCTATGCGTTAGATAATTATGAACTGCTGGCACAATCAGCCCAGCAGATGTTACATCGGTATAGCGAGAAGCAAATAACTCCGCGTGATCTCTATGTTGAGTTTGAATACCCAACACCACAACCAGCGATTCGGACGTTAATTGTTAATGAATTAGCAGAAATTTTGCTTGTGCAAGAACAAGATAGTGGAAACTGGTCATTACCAGGTGGTTAGGTTGACGTGAATTCAACACCAGCTCACGATGCAGTTAAAGAAGTAGCTGAAGAATCAGGTTACGAATGTGAAGTTGAACGGCTCTTAGCTGTTTATGATCGCAATCAATATTTAGAAACTCAATCAGTCTATGACATTTTATGTTTTTATTTCTCGGCAAAAATTACGGGTGGCACACCAAAACCGAATCATGAAACGATTACAGTAGGTTGGTTCTCACTCGCTAATTTACCGGAATTATCACGTAAAAATACAAAATTTGAAATTGAACATGCGTATCAAATTTGGAAAAATAATTTACCAACGTACTGTGATTAAACATAAAGGAGAATAACAAAATGAAAATTCGTGTAGGAGTATTTTTTGGTGGCGAAAGTGTAGAACATGAGGTTTCAGTCATCTCGGCAAATCAAGCAATGGCAGCAATCGATACGGATAAGTATGAAGTCGTACCAGTATATATCACAAAACACCGTGAATGGTATACAGGTGAGGGACTAAAAGATGTAGCGAACTACAAAGACGAAAAGCAATTATTAGCACAGGCAACACGTGTTAATTTAATTCAAGATGGTGGTCATTATTATTTATATGCTTTTCCATTCAAAGCTTTCCGCAATAAACCAGTTGCTCAATTAGACATTGCATTCCCTGTTATTCACGGAACGAATGGTGAAGATGGTTCACTACAAGGTTATTTTGAAATGCTTGGCTTACCGTATGTCGGTTGTAACGTCGGTGCAGCTGCTGTCGGTCAAGACAAAGTGTATATGAAAAATATTTTACGTGATGCAGGCATCCCAATTACGGATTATGTCTGGTTCTACACGAATCGTTGGTTAGATAATCAAACAGATGTACTAGATTTAGTTGAAAAACAAGTAGCGTATCCAGTAATCGTCAAACCAGCTAACCTTGGTTCAAGTGTCGGGATTTCATTAGCAAAAGATCGTGATCAATTAATTGATGCAATTGAAGAAGCAAGTCAATACGATGACAAAGTACTAGTTGAAGCGATTGTTGCCAACTTACTTGAGATGAACTGTTCAGTTTTAGGTGATTTTGAAATGGCAACACCATCAGTTCTTGAAGAAGTAATGGGGAATGACGAGTTCTTAAGTTATAAAGATAAATACCAAGGTGGTAGCAGCAGTAAGTCAGCGAAAGTTGATGGCAGCAAAGCAACAATGGGAAGTAAATCGCAAGGAATGGCCTCAACAAACCGAATTATTCCAGCTCGTGTAAGTGATGCAGAAACGTCGACAATTCAACAATTAGCAGTACAAACGTTCCAAGGCTTAAATAGTAGTGGTGTGGCGCGAATTGATTTCTTAATGGATTCACAAACACGTGAAATTTATGTCAATGAAATCAATACGATTCCAGGATCACTCGCATTCTATTTATGGCAACATACAGGAATGGATTTTACGGAATTAACGAATAACTTATTGGCGCTCGCTTTAAAACGTGAACGTCGTCGTCAACAAAAAACATTCTCATATGATACAAATCTTTTAGCTAATTATAGTGCAGGTGCGGGTGCAAAAGGTACAAAATAATCAAAAAACCATTGTCAAAGACAATGGTTTTTATTATACTGCTTACATTAGTATATTCGACTGTAAGCAGTATAATAAAAACAGCAAATGAACTTGAAGAATTAACGAGGGTAAGTGAAATTTATAAATAATTGAGTAATCGTGTCCGGTTACAAATATTATTGCATTTACGCATGGGTCCTGTTTGTGTGAGTGAGTTATGGAAGTCAGCTGGATTAGTCGTCAGCATTTAAAATAGCTTAGAGCGACGCAATGAGTCAAACAAGAGCGGAAAGTCCAACAAATTTAGTATTCATTAGTAGATGAATATGTTGGAAAATTATTACTGAATAGAATTGAGCATGTAAAAGGAGTGGGTTGTGATGAAAGTAATCATTCATAAAAAAAATTTAGCACAAGAACATGGAGGGCATGGCCACCACGAGCATGAGCATCACCATGACCATGAAAAAACACATCAAGGCCATCATCATGGATTAGGTGGGCATCAACATCACGATGCAACAGCGAGCGAAAAAAATTTATGGATTGCCTTTGCACTCAATATGAGTTTTGCCATCATCGAATTGATTGGAGGAATTTGGACTGGCAGCACTGCAATTTTATCAGATGCCTTACATGATTTTGGAGATAGTGTTGGACTCGGTTTATCAGCTTTGATCCAAAGATTTGCTAAAAAACAAGCAAAACCAAAATACAATTTTGGCTGGAAGCGACTACCAGTGTTAGGTGCAGCACTCAATATTATTATTTTGAGTATCAGTACAATTTATATTATTAGTGAAGCAATTCCACGGCTGTTACAGCCAGTCCCAGTATTGAGTGAAGGTATGATTTGGATTGCCCTTTTTGGAATTATTGCAAATGGCTTGGCAGTTTTTCGGATGCGTGGTGCGAAACAGATTTTAGATCGGACGGTAATTTTACATTTGCTTGAAGATTTATTTGGGTGGATTGCGGTACTCGTTGTTGCGAGTGTGATGAATATGACAACGTGGTATTGGCTAGATCCACTCTTGTCATTAATTATTAGTGGTGTGATGATTAAAAATATTTGGAGTAATGCCAAAATTATTATTGATATTATTTTAGGAGCAACGTTAGATGAATCACTAAAACAAGAATTGAGTGAAGGTATTTTAGCACTCACACCCCAAATAACGAGGTTATCAAAATTTCAACTCTGGTCACTTGATGGAGATGAACAAGTTGCGTGTGTCGAAGTTTTACTTCAAAATGAAGAGAATCATGAAGGCGTTGTAAATCAAATCCGCAGCTACTTAGCGCTCAATGCGATTGTCGAAACAACAATAGAATGTCGATTTGTAGAAAATTGCTAAAAAAAGATTCATTGGTTTTTAACGGCAATTATAGAAAGTTAGGCAGTAACATTTGCTATAATGAACAATGTCGATTTTTTTAGAAATTAGGTGTAAAATGAAGCGAAATAAAGTGAGTCACAAGTTCGAATGCAGCTGGATGATCGTCATGATTGGAATCATTGTGAGTAGTTTAGCGATAACAACGGTGTGCATACAACGACTAATCGAAAATAACCAAAAATTGGGCAATCGAAAAATTCAGTTACAACAACAAGTAACTGATGCACAATCTCGATTGAATGTGTTACAACGAGAAAGAGATGAAAAGATGAATGGGTAAAAATGAAGTGATGCCGAAACGGTATTTGATTATCGGTATTATAACTATGAGTACGTTATTGTTCATGAGCGTGTTTAGTATCGGGACAATTTATTTTGGGATGTGTGCCGTTAAGGAGACGAGTGAGCAAGTGAGTGAACTTGAAGCTCAGTTAAATCAAGTAAATGAACAAATTGTTCAAATTGAAACTGAAAAACAAACGATAAAAAGGCTCGAACAGAAAACAGCGTTTTTGACGTTTGATGATGGGCCGAGTCCAAAAACGTTGGCAATTTTGGAGATTTTGCAGAAATACCAAGTTCAGGCAACTTTTTATGTGACGGGTCATATGGTGGAGAAATACCCTGAAATCATGCAACAACTAGTCGATTCAGGCCAAAAAATTGCAGCGCATTCGTATTCGCATCGATATAGTGAAATTTATGAGAGTTTAGCAACATTTCAAGCTGACTTTATCAAAAATAATGAAGTAATTAAGCAATATACAGGAAAAGATGTTACATTATTTCGTCATCCAGGTGGTTCGAGTGCAACAGCCGGAGCACCTGGTGTCGTTCAGACAACGCTTTATTGGTTAGATGATATGGGCGTCAATTACACGGATTGGAATGTTGATTCGATGGACGCGAGCAGCCAAGAGGTAGCAAGTCAATTTATTGGTGAAGAAACTTTATTTCAAACGGCGAACCAAAACGAATATGCGGTCATTTTATTACATGATACGAATATGAAGCAAGCAACAGTTGAAGCATTACCAACAATTATTGAAGGATTATTCGAGCAAGGGTATGTATTAGATGTCATTCCAGAGCAGATACCATTAGCGCAACACCGCTCTGTGAAATAATTAAATTGTCGTGCATTTTTATTGCCAAATGGTAATTTTACTCTGTATAATATGAAGATATTCAAGTTAAAGGGAGTGGAATTATGCAATTTTATTTTCATGTTGCAGCGATTCGTTGGGGTATTGATGAGCACGGACACCAAATTGTCACTCATGTTCAAGGAAGCTATGATTTAAATGCTGAAAGTTTAATTGAAAAACCGAGAGCAGTTATTGAGCGATTAATTTTCAACGACAAGCGCGTTGTGCTTAAACAAAAACATGACGGTTGGCAACGTGGTGATGAACTAAAAAGTTTTTGTGCGAATGGAATCTGTTCATTGAGAACGGATTACCAAACGAACTTAGATGATGTGTTCCCAACTGATTTTCCAACATACAATTAAAAAAGGCACTGTCGTTATTTCGGGAAAACCACGACAGTGCCTTTTTTATGGAATTGACCAAATAATAAATTGAAGAGGACTTATTCCTGTATGATAATCATCGTGGGACGAACATCTATTTAACTTTGTAAATTTTTTAGTAATTCAAGTGTTGCGACTGGATCAAGTTTTGCTTTGACGTTGCGATTAGCGGCAACAAGTAATCCTGCCGGATCAATGATAAACGTTGAACGTTGAATTCCCCGAACTTGTTTCCCATACATCATTTTATCTTTCATGACACCATATACATTGCAAACCGTTTCTTCAGGGTCAGCGAGCAACAAAAATTCAAGTCCTTTCGCTTCACAAAAGCGTTGATGACGTTTCACAGTATCTCGACTAATTCCGATAATTATCGCGTTTAAATCAGTAAATTCAGCTTGAAGCTGTTGATAAGTTTCAGCTTGAAGCGTACAACCAGCAGTCAAGTCGCGAGGATAAAAGTATAAAACTACATATTGACCACGGTAGTCATTTAAAGTATGAAGTACTTCATCTTGTCCAGTTAAAGTAAAATCAGGTGCGAGTGTTTGTAAATCAAGCATAAAAAACCTCCTATTTTTTTGATTATCTTGACTATAACAAAAAATGGGAAGAAGGTGTAAAAAAATGCGTTGTTTTCCAATGATTTTCTATTAAAATAGTAACTTTTAATCTTTATGCTAAGTAAAGGGCTACGCTTTCAAGGAAAACAGTTGTATAATAGACATATATAAATGAGAAAGAAGGTATTTATTTATGGCAACAGCACATATTCGCGCCGAAAAAGGCGATTTTGCAGAAACTATTTTACTTCCGGGAGATCCATTACGTGCAAAATATATTGCCGAAAACTTCTTAACTGATGTGGTTCAAGTGAACGATGTTCGTGGAATGTTAGGTTATACAGGAAATTACCAAGGAAAGCGCGTGTCAGTCATGGGTAGTGGTATGGGGATGCCATCAATCGGTATTTACGCACATGAATTAATTACTCAATTTGGTGTCAAAAATTTGATTCGTGTCGGATCATGTGGATCATATCAAGCAGATGTACATGTACGTGATATTATTATCGGTCAAGCAATTTCAACAAATTCAAATTGGCAAAGCCAATATGATTTACCAGGAACATTCGCACCGGTTGCGGATTGGGGCTTAATGCGAGCAGCTGTAGAGCAAGCAGATAATTTAGGCGTACGTTACCATGTCGGAAATATTTTATCAAGTGATATCTTCTACAATGCGCAACCAGATGCTTGGAAGAAATGGGCAGCAATGGGTGTCTTAGGTGTGGAAATGGAAGCGGCAGCATTATACATGACAGCAACACACTTAGGTGCGAAAGCTTTATGTATTTTAACTGTTTCAGACTCATTAGTTACTTGGGAAGAAACAACAGCCGAAGAACGTGAAAAAACATTTACTGATATGATGAAAATCGCTCTTGAAATTGCATAAATCATAAAAAACTACAAGTTGAGGAAATGACTCATCAGCTTGTAGTTTTTTTTGAATGAATAAAAAAGTAGAGAACACCAAGTTATGCGGCGTTCCCTACTTAAAATGATTTTTTTAGAGTAAAGGTGCCAAGAGGCGAGCAATTGATTCGAAAATATGACGAATCCACAAGCGTTTACTCCAAACATCTTGGGTGATTTCAATTGAATTTTCTAAATCATTAGCCACAACTGCGGTTAAATCTTTAACAGCTTGATGGCGATAATAGAGAGCCATATCTTCAAAATTGATTTCAAGGGCTCTGCGATCAAGGTTTGTTGAACCACACATCGCAAACACATCATCAATAATAAAAATTTTACTATGTTGGAAGCAATTTTTTAATTTGAAAACACGAACGTTCGCGCGAAGGAGTTCATTGATATAACTTTCTCCAGCAGTATAAACGAAGCGTTTATCTGGATTTTCAGGAATAATAATCCGAACGTCAACACCAGAAGCCGCCGCCGTTTTTAGGACAGCAATAATTTCTTCAGGTGGTACTAAATAAGGACTTGTAATCCACAAACGATTCGTTGCCGAAGTTGCGAGTTTAAAGAGTACAGCTTTTACTTTTTGTTGCATACCATCAGGACCATCAGTAATTAATTTGACAAAACCAGGCTCGTCATGGGTATCTTGATCAGGGAAGAAAAGCTCAATTTCTTTGGTGAAAACAGATTCTTCAGTTGAGTAATACCAGTCTTGGATAAAACTTGTTTGAATACTTTTGACAGCATCTCCAACGAGTTTGACGTGGGTATCACGCCAGTTTTTGGTACGAATATTCCCAAACACATATTCGTTCCCAAGATTGAAGCCACCAACAAAACCAATTTTCCCATCAATGACAGCAAATTTACGGTGATTTCGCCAGTTAGCAGAAGTATCCATTAATAATGCTTTAGGCCGACCAAAGAACGAAACTTTGACACCAGCACGAATTAAGGTCCGCAATGATTTATCTTTAATTGTTCCCATACTTCCACCAGCATCAATAAGAAAGCGAACGTTGACACCAGCCTGGGCTTTACGCATCATTGCATCATAAATCGGTTGGCAAACTTCATCATCACGGACGATGAAAAATTCCATATGAACATGGTCAGTTGCTGATTCAATCGCAGCAATAAGTTCCCGATAAAATTGATCACCAATTAAAACTTCAGTTTTGGTATTATGAT
>JBOFSL010000263.1:0-3699 GCA_051651525.1 Culicoidibacterales bacterium
TTTGACTAGGTTTCTAGAAGTGCCCTTATTCGTATTTTAATTATTAAAATAAATAGTCATTAGCATCATCAGGCTTAGTTGATTTGTGTTTGGATGGGCGTGAAGGCCTATTATGTACCCAAAACAAAATTATACGATGTCATCTTTGTGATTACATGCTTCCAAGCTTTGATAGCAAAGCAATCTTTCGGATTTTACGTCAAAATGAAAATCCGGTCCCACTTTAATTTTAACAGCAAAAAATAAGTCTAAGGATACGATTAATGGACTCAATGCAGGTGCTAATGACTATTTGGCGAAACCATTCCATGTAGGCGAGTTGCTCGCACAGTTACGTGCACTCAGCCGCCATATCAATACGAGCAATCCTTCCTCACTTTGAATCCGTAAAAATCAGTAATAATTCTAGCTCCAGACCTAATCGACTAATTTTACCAATTCCAACACTCGTATCAGCTGTTGATTCTTGACGCTGTTGCTCCATATGAGCATTGATGACAACTTGAGATGAAAACAAGCCAGTGTAATCGATAATGAGTGTCTCTGCCGTATCATTAATCATCAGTGTCACAACGATCATTCTAAGATCATAAATAAAATAGCCGTTATCAATAAATTCCGCCTTTTATTCCGCCAAATATTTTTGTGTGCATGTTTTAAAGTATACATTTTCTCAATTCTCTTCTTTTTGACTTGAATTGAGTATAACTTTTGATACTTAAATCAAAAAAAGAACTGCTTATAGCAGTCCTACTCTCGGCTGTAAAAGTATATAAAAAAAGTACACTTTGTGTACCTACTTACTCTTTGAATATAAAATGGTGTCCTGTGTAGGATTCGAACCTACGACCACTTGATTAAAAGTCAAATGCTCTACCAACTGAGCTAACAGGACAAAAAAATAACAGCTTTCGCTGCTGCACCATTTTTTTAAAAAATTGGTGCGGATGACAGGACTTGAACCTGCACGTCGAAGACACTAGAGCCTAAATCTAGCGCGTCTGCCAATTCCGCCACATCCGCACATATAAAATTGGTGTCCTGTGTAGGATTCGAACCTACGACCACTTGATTAAAAGTCAAATGCTCTACCAACTGAGCTAACAGGACAAAATATGGTGCCGGCTGCAGGAGTCGAACCCGCGACCTACTGATTACAAGTCAGTTGCTCTACCAACTGAGCTAAGCCGGCTAATATGGTGGGGGATGACGGGCTCGAACCGCCGACCCTCTGCTTGTAAGGCAGATGCTCTCCCAGCTGAGCTAATCCCCCAGGTAAAAAATATAAATGGTGACCCGTACGGGATTCGAACCCGTGTATGCATGCGTGAAAGGCATGTGTGTTCAACCGCTTCACCAACGGGCCATGAACAATATAAATGGTGGAGCCTAGCGGGATCGAACCGCTGACCTCCTGCGTGCAAGGCAGGCGCTCTCCCAGCTGAGCTAAGGCCCCATGAAATTTATAAATGGTGGGACTAAATGGACTCGAACCATCGACCTCACGCTTATCAGGCGTGTGCTCTAACCAGCTGAGCTATAGTCCCGTTTTTTGCTCTCTTCAGAACAATATTTATTATAGCGAGTATTTGATATTTTGGCAAGTCTTTTTTTGTTTTTTTTGAAAATTATTTTTAAAGCCCATTTTTAAGTACGCAATGACTTCATTTCTACCGCTATTTTATCACGATGCTTCCGCGTTTTCCTTAGCGATTTAGGCGAGAATCAACACAAAAATAAAAAAAGGTTTTTACACCTTTTTTATTAATCATTTTTTTGATGATACTTCGCTAGTAACATCTCCTCTTTCCAATCTTGGAGATACGATTGAATTTCCATCATTTGATTATCAACCATGTAATCATCAAAAGCTTGGTACAACTTTGCAGCTAACTCTAAGAATTTGAGGCGCTCATCATCAGAAAATACTGACCACACTTGTTCGTGTAATTCTGACATTTCTTTATCCAGTTGCGCATATTTACTTTTACCAGCTTCAGTAAAGTACAAAGCGTAACTTTTTTTATTGATTGGCTCGCGGACAATAATTCCAGCTTGTTCGAGTGATTTAATTGTCCGTGAAATTTGCGCCTTATCAAAGGTTGAGCGTTTTTGAATACTTTGCATCGTCAAACCTGGATGCACATTAATAAAATACATTACTAAGTACTCCATTTTATTAAATCCACTTTTCTGGATATGATGCCGGATTAACGTATCTTGTGTTCTTGCGGCAAAATAAAATAATAATTCTTCATTCATAGCTAGTCACCTCACTACTTTAATCATAGCATAATTGTCGAATTGTTCAATAATTAGTTTGTTCTGACAACAAAAAATAAAGCGCTTTTAAAGCGCTTTTAATCTTATGTTGTTTTTAACAAGTTTTCTGAATTTAATGGTAGTAATTGTTCAAGGACAAATCGTCCATTTTCACGAATTAAGACATCATCAAAATAAATATTCCCACCACCAAATTCTGGTGTTTGAATTAATACGAGATCCCAATGGACACTTGAGCGATTTCCGTTATCGGCTTCATCTTCATATGCTGCCCCTGGCGTGAAGTGGAAACTTCCGGTAATTTTCTCATCAAAGAGAATATCTCCCATCGGTTTCGTAATCAATGGATTGACACCTAAAGCAAATTCACCAATATAACGTGCTCCTTCATCTGTATCCAAAATAGCATTTAATCCAATTGAATCGTCAGCAGTTGCTTCAACAATTTGACCATCTTTAAATGTAAACGTCACATCATGATACACTTTTCCACGATATGGACACGGTGTATTATAACGAATCGTTCCCTGGACACTCGTTTTGATTGGTGCCGTAAAAACTTCACCATCTGGAATATTACATTCCCCAGCACAAGGTACAGCTGGAATGTCTTTAATTGAAAACGTTAATTCTGTCCCTGGCGCCGTAATTCGGACGCGATCAGTTACTTCCATTAAGTCTTTCAATGCAACCATTGCTTGTCCCATTTTTCGATAATCAACACTACTAACCGCAAACACATAATCAGCATAAGCTTCTAAACTCATTTGCGCTTTTTGTGCTGCCGCATAGGTTGGCCAATTTAATAATACCCATCGTAAATTTTTGACAACATAGTCACTTGCTGGGCGCATGATTTTACTATATTCACTGAAGCGCGAACTTTCAATTGCTGCCAATTCACTATCATTATTTTCCCCAATAATTAGAATTGATGCATCCATTTGTTCATATAGTTTCATTTGCCATGTCAAATCACTGTGCGCTTGTTCTGGTGTCATACCTTCTAGTAAGTAGCGTTTTACTTCATCATCATAAATGAGTGTATGCACATGAGCTCCCAGCTCATACACTTCTTCAATAATTGCTCGCACAAGCGGCTTACTATCAATAGTAAAGCGAATGAGAATATGTTCACCCGCTTGTAACTTCACTGAATTATGTACTAATTGTTTGGCAACTGTTGTAATTCTTGGATCTCGTAACATTTATTTACCCCCAGATTCTTGTTTTTCTAACTCTTTTTGTAATATTTCATACCATTCGTCCATAAATCCACGAGCGAATGGCCCACGGCGTTCACGAATCATTTTCACTAAAAAATCAAGTTCTGCATGTAAAATAACATCGATCTCTTCACCATAACCCATTTTGAGTTTATGACGTGCGTACTCATCACGATCGAGGACACGTTGG
>JBOFSL010000264.1:0-1319 GCA_051651525.1 Culicoidibacterales bacterium
AGCAATACGTTTTTGCTTCTGTAATTGAATACGCAACGTTTCTTGCTTTATGATTCGTTCTTTTACTTGTACCGTCTGCAGCGTTTCTTGTGGCTGTTGTTCAAGCATAAACTCTTCAACATCTGTTGCCGTACGAGGGTTCATCATCAGACCAAATAACTCAAAACTATGCGCTTGTTCACTTTTTTCGTTATCAAGATAAAGAAACTGGTTAAATTGTTTTTGAACAAGCTGATGAATAAGTTTTTTATTTTTTGTAATTGGAACAATCTTCACCTGTTCACCTAAGTGTTTACGTAAGTGGGCCAATAATTCTAAAAAATGTTCTTGAATAATCACCGTTTCATCAACAAAGCAATAGTCAATATGGTAATCTTTTTTGATAAGTGATATCACTTCTTCTGTTGTTATGAATTGTCCGTTTTCAGTAATTGCTGAAATTTGTTTTATTTCTGATTGTAAAAATCGTTCATCTCCAATTAAATATCTATATTCATTCATAATCGCTCGAATAATCATCTAATTCCCCCTCTATCAGATACTAACAATATAATATGTCGCTCGTTCATCATACGATTTTCTAACAACTAAATGTGGAAAATATGCTTGTAAATTCGGTAATTCTTCTGAAATTTCTTGGCTGGATGCAATTGTTGTTCCATACGCTTCTAGTCGTTCTCGAACGTATGAAATATTCGTTTTTACCTCTTCATCTGTATATTTCATTTCTTGGTAAAGATGTCCATGTGTCATATATTTTTCTTGCATAATTACCGCCCCCTTAGCGTGTGCTATTCAATAATTTATGATGATTCACTGTTGTTACTTTCTGTTGTTCTACGTGCTGATCTGGTATCGCCTGCTCTTGGTGAACTAATTGGCCTTGCAACAACGCTCGAATATAAAAAATAGCTTCTCGTGAATCACTTACACCATAATGTGAACGAACTAATTCTAGAAGTTCGATTGCATTTTTTATATCGTACGTTGGTTTTGTCGTTTCTTGAATAAAATTTTGTACTTCACTGGTATCTTTTTCATTAATTGTTATCGTAATCCGTTTAATCATCAAGTACCGCTCCTAACTCATAGAACCCAAGGACATTCGCAATTTGTGGTTCAATAATAATTTCAAAGTGTGGCTCTTGTTTGGCACTAATCCGCTTGGCATGCATTAAAGCCATTCCACCACTCCAAATTACATGATCAAAATTAACGAAAGAGCCATAATTGACGATTAAACTTTCATACACTTGATTAAAGTGTCGATTAAGTACATTTTGAACATATGTATCTTCAGAGATTTGATATCGTTCCCC
>JBOFSL010000265.1:0-2228 GCA_051651525.1 Culicoidibacterales bacterium
ATTGTCTTTCCAATTTGGGATGTTCATGGTCGAGTTGTTGGTTTTAGTGGGCGAATTTTCAAAGCTGAAGATAGCGGAAAACCAAAGTATTACAACAGCCCTGAATCACCAATTTTCCAAAAAGGGAAGCTACTGTACTTTTTAAATAAAGCAAAAGAAGCAGCCAGACGGCAAAAATTTATCGTCTTAACTGAAGGTGTGATGGATGTTGTGGCGTTTGTGAATGCGAATGTCATGGGAACGGTCGCTTCATTAGGAACGGCGTTCACAAGTGAGCAAGCAAAACTGATTAAACAACATACCAAAGTTGCAGTTATCTGTTATGATGGCGATTTACCAGGACGAAAAGCGACACTCACAGCTGCGAAGTTATTAGAACAACAAAAAGTTGAAGTCAAAGTTGCGTATTTACCTGACGGACTTGATCCTGATGATTATGCGAAACAATTTGGTGCTGAAGCCTTACGAATGCTTGTTCACGAAACGATTACTGTGCTTGAGTTCAAATATCGTTCATTCCGTAATGGATTACAATTCACGAATCATGATGATCGTAAAACATACATTATGCTGATTTTACAAGAATTAGCGGAAAATCAAGATATCATTGAAGTTGAACTGTATTTAGAACGGTTAGCTAGTGAATTTAAAATTTCGATTGATTCTTTGAAACAACAACTTTCAAATTTGAAATACAAATTGAATCGGTTGGAAAGTCAGCAGGAAACGTACCAACACGTGTTTGAGCAGCAGTACGTGCCACGTAAGTATCGTAAAGAAGAAATAGCCGAGCGGCATATTCTCTTTGCAATGGCTTGTTCTGTTGAATATGCCAAACGATATCAACAAAATTTAAATTTTTTGTATAATGATCAACTGCGAGCAATTGCTTACTATATCTTGAGTGCATACCGTGAACATGTAAAACTCGAAATTCGTAATTTTATCGAATATTTGCATAATGAGCCGGAATTAGCCAAAATTTTCAGTGAACTTATGTATGGATATGAAGCGGCAATGATTAATGAAGCCTATTTTAACGACTGTATTGCCACTGTCAAAAATCGAGTCAAGGAAGATAAAATCAAAGAACTTGAAGCGAGCATGAAACAAGCAACGACAGAAGATGAAAAACTAAATTATTTTTTGAAAATTATGGAATTAAAAAAATAAATAATTGGAGGGCTTACTATGAACAACAAGAAAGCAACTATCACAATCCCACAGGATTTAATGGATAGTATCAGCGAATATGCGAAAACACAAAAAAACTTTATTACGCATGAGCAAATCACAGATGAAATCCAAACTTTCCCTGATGTTGACCCACTTGATGTGATGACGTATTTAATTAACAATAAAATCAATGCTGTTGAATCGCTTGAAGATACAATTGATGCTGAAGAACTTGAAGCAGAAGCAGTGGAAGTTGATGCAGACCCATTAGATGATTTAGTAATTGCACCAGATATTATTGAAACAGACGAATTTAAAGATGATATTAGTGATAAATTATTGCATAAAAAAAATGAAGTTGAAGATATTGGAATTCGGATCAATGATCCTGTTCGCATGTATTTAAAAGAAATTGGACGCGTTGACTTATTAACACAAGCTGAAGAAGTTGAACTAGCACAAATTATCGCTGGTGAAGATCCATTCCGTGCGGAAATTGCGAAACAACGTTTAGCGGAAGCAAACTTACGTTTAGTTGTCAGTATCGCAAAACGCTACGTTGGACGTGGAATGTTATTCTTAGATTTAATCCAAGAAGGAAACATGGGGTTAATCAAAGCTGTTGAAAAATTTGACTACGAAAAAGGATTCAAATTTTCAACGTATGCAACTTGGTGGATTCGTCAAGCAATTACACGTGCAATTGCCGATCACGCTCGTACTATTCGAATTCCCGTACATATGGTCGAAACAATTAATAAATTAAATCGTATTCAACGTAGCCTTGTTCAAGAACTTGGACGCGAACCAGAGCCGGAAGAATTAGCAGCTGCAATGGAATTACCAGTTGATAAAATTCGTGAAATTTTAAAAATTTCACAAGAACCAGTTTCATTGGAAACACCAATTGGTGAAGAAGATGATTCACATTTAGGTGATTTCATCGAAGATCAAGATTCAGTTTCACCAACTGATTACGCGACAAACGAAGTCTTAAAAGAGCAAATTCGTGATGTATTGGAACGATTAACTGATCGTGAAGAACGAGTCTT
>JBOFSL010000266.1:0-2992 GCA_051651525.1 Culicoidibacterales bacterium
GTCAAGTTGTACAAAACCAACGAGTATGTCGATTAAAAGATAGCCTTGAAGTTGGAAAACAATTGATAGTTGTCTTGCCAATAGAACAACGAAGTAGTAGTTTTCAACCAGTTTTGCGACCACTAACGATTATATATGAAGATGATTGGTTTTTAGTTGTGGATAAACCAGCAGGTTTGTTAAGTATTCCATCACATCAAACAAATGAGGATTCTTTATTACAACGTGCACTCGCGTATTGTTTGGAAAAAGATCAATGCAATGGGAGTGTCCACATCGTGACCCGCGTCGACCAAGGTACGAGTGGTCTTGTGCTAATCGCGAAAAGCCACTACGCCAAGCAACAGCTTCATCATCAAAAAATTACCCGGCACTACTATGCATGTGTTGAAGGTCGAATCAAGCAAGAATCTGGTGTGATTACATGGCCAATTCGACGTGCAGAGGGTGTGAAGCGTGAATGCCATGTAGAAGGTAAATTTGCGAAAACAACGTATTGGTCTTATAAGCAAGGCGAAAATCGTGAAATTGTCGCAGTTGCATTGGATACAGGACGAACACATCAAATTCGTGTGCACTTATCGACATTAGGTTATCCGCTCGTTGGTGATGCCCTGTATGGTCAAGCCCAACAAAATCAACCATTATTGCAAAGTTATTATTTAGCTTTTGAACATCCAATCTTACAGTCACAATGTGAATGGGAACTCGAGTTAGCACAACATTTAGAAAATGCTTGTATCTAGCACAAAGAGCCAGTATACTAACGAGACTAAACAGAGATTGGGTGGTCATGATGAAAAATGTATATGCATTTTTAGCAATTATCGGTGCGATTGTACCGAACGCATTTATTGTAGCGATTATTGTTCTTGAAGGTGGATTTGATTCAGCAGCTTTTTTACAAGGTGCATTTGCAAATTTCGGGGCACAATTTGTTTCGCTTGATTTATTGTTAACTGTTTTGACATTTTTAGTATTTGTGTATTTTGAGACAAAAAAACACCAAATTCGTTATTGGTGGTTGGCAATTGCAGGGATTTTATTGGTTGGGGCATGTTTTGCTTTCCCATTCTTCTTATATTTACGTGAACGTACCATTGAAAAAGGTTAATAAAAAACCATTCCAGATTGGAGTGGTTTTTTTATTAGCCAATATTTAATTGAATAATAGCAATTAAAATCCAGTAGAAAATGAGTGTCGAGGCAATTCCCCAGATTGTACCCATGACAACTTCAATCGGTTCATGTCCAAGCAGCTCTTTGAGGCGGCGATCGTATTTAGGATTATTGAAAAGTCCACCTTCTATAATCGCAGCTTGGACTCCTTGTAAATCTTGAATCATTTGGTTAATGACTTGGGCTTGGCGACCAGCATGGCGACGAATTCCAAGGGCATCATGTAAAACAACAGCAGCGAAAATCAAGGCAAGTGCAAAAGTTGTTGTATCGATACCATCAATAATACCAATTGAGACCACAGCAGCAATAACGAGCGCTGAATGTGATGAAGGCATGCCACCAGTTGTAAATAAATAGGTAATATCCCATTCGCGAGTTTTCACAAAATGACGTAAAAATTTATAAAATTGAGCAGTAAAATTAGCTAACATAGCAGCCATGATAACGAATCCCCCCGGAAACGTAGTGGCAATAAGTGAATGTGCATCCATATAAGTGAACAGCTCCTTTAAGTAATAATAGTTACTATTAACTATAGCATAAAACGTTTCAATCGCCTATCTGGAAACAAAGGATCCATCTTTTTTTAGTGATACTTCCTAACGAAAACGTTATCTTAGTTGCATTTTTGGTTATTTTTACAAAAAAGCGAGAAAAGATTGACAATTTCACAATGAAAGCTTTAAAATGAAAGGGTAAATTAATTTATCTTTCGTATAAACTGGAAATATGGTCCAGAAGTTTCTACCGGCTAACCTTAAATATGCCGACTACGGAGTGAGTACTGCAGTAAAACATGCGCCAATTTTTTTGGTGTGGTGTGAGAAATAGTCACTGTTCTTCGTGAGACTTCAATAGAAGTCTCTTTTTTATTTTTTTAAAAAATCTTGGAGGATTACTTGATGTTAGAGAAAATTTTTGATTTAAAAGCGAACAAAACAGATGTACGAACGGAGTTGGTTGCGGGAGTAACGACATTCTTAGCAATGGCGTATATTTTAGCAGTCAATCCACTTATTTTAAGTAATGCTGGGATGGATACAGGTGCAGTCTTTGTAGCAACGTGTTTATCAGCAGCTATCGGAACATATATTATGGCATTTGTGGCAAACTTACCAATTGCTCAAGCACCGGGAATGGGAATGAATGCGTTCTTTGCCTTTACAGTTGTACTGGGAATGGGGTATAGCTGGCAAGCAGCATTAGCAGGAATCTTCTGCTCGGGGATTCTATTCTTATTCTTATCATTTTCAGGAATTCGTGAAAAAATTATTACCGCAATTCCACATTCACTGAAAATAGCGGTTGGAGTTGGAATTGGATTCTTTATTGCTTTCATCGGTTTGAAAAATGCCGGAATTGTTGTTGGAAACCCAGATACATTAGTTTCATTCGGAAATGTTGCTGATCCACAAGTATTATTAGCCATTTTTGGTTTAGTAGTTACGTTATTATTAATGATGCTAAAACAACGTTTTGCAATTTTCATTGGGATGATTTTGACAGCGATCGTTGGTTTAGCCTTTGGATTATCAGATATGCCGACAATGATCGTTTCAATGCCACCATCGATCATGCCAACTTTAGGACAAGTTTTGACAGGATTTGGTGAAATTTTCCAACCAGGATTCTTCGTTGTTATTTTTGCTTTCTTATTCGTTGATTTCTTTGATACGGCAGGAACATTAATGGCGGTAGCGAGTCGTGCCGGTTTATTAACAGCAGATGGTCAAATCAAAAATGGGAGTAAGGCAATGATTTCAGATGCATTGTCAACAACAATTGGAGCGGTTCTTGGAACGTCGTCAGT
>JBOFSL010000267.1:0-2454 GCA_051651525.1 Culicoidibacterales bacterium
GGAGTGTGTTTCAAATGAATAAGAAAATAGGTTTATTCGTAGTCAGTGTCCTGATGACCGGCGTTCTCGTTTTCGGAGGATATTACGGCTACGAATGGTATCAAGACAATTTTGCCGTCGTGACAAAGATGATGGAAGTGCATGATGTTGAAACAATGACGGAATTACTTGCTTCAACTGATGATGGCATCATTTACGTTGCTGATCCTAGCTGTGGTGATTCAGATGCTTTTGAAGCTTGGTTTAGAGATGTTTTACCGCAAACTGATTGGGAAACTGCTCATGAGTGGCACTATGTGAGTGTCAAATCATTACGTGATGCTGGTACATTTGAAGATTTCAAAGCTACGTATGCGATTACGACAACCCCAACACTTGTCCATGTTGTAAATGGTGTGATTATTGATCAAATTGCTTGGTCACTCCGTGACGGATTTGAACAAGCCGAAGTAACTGCTTGGATTAATGCCCAATAACATGTTACAATATATGTGAATGTTTTAACTTGAAAGGAAGTAACTAATTATGACTCAAACAAACAAAAAGCCAATGAGCGGAGTAACTAAAATCGGGATTATCGTCGGAGGTATCGTTCTTGCCATCGGGTTATTATTTGGATTACAGTTTGTACGTGATTCGAAAAGCGAACAAATTTTACCACCAATCACTACTGCTGAATTAACAACACAATTAGATGCCCAAGAAGATTTCCTTGTTTATATCGGTCGTCCAACCTGCTCAGCTTGTGTCGAATTCTTACCTAAACTTGAAGCTGCAGCTCAAACAAATGATTTATTCGTCTCTTATTACAATGTTGACGAAGCAAACGTTGAAAGTGAAACAACAAAAAATGAAATGCTTGATCGTCTACAAATCGAAGGGACACCAACACTCATCGCAATTAAAGCTGGTGAAGAAGCTGGTCGTTTAGTAGGAAATAAATCTGCTGAAGAGTTAGCAACTTGGTTAACTGAAATGGGTTACTAATAAAAAATGAAAGAGCCACGCTTGTTATTTGGTCAACAAATAGCGAACGCGGCTTTTTTTATGGTGTCATTTCAGGTGTTAAGAAAATTTGCCATACAGCAATTTGCGTTTCTTTGAAAATATACCGATCAAGCGTTGCATCAATCGCACCACCAACGAAGGGAAAGAGCGTTTCAATACTCAACAATCCAGCTTCACCTAAAATAACGGCAAATCGTACACCAATTTTTTCAATGACTTTCGTCACGACTTCTTCTGAAATTGATTCAAGGGCATGTTCACCAACTTTCAAACCAATTTTCAATCCAGCTTCATTCGCTAATTCTTCTGCTGATGAACCAGCTAAGGCGAGAAGCACTGTTACTTTTACTTGTGGCGTATGTAAATCATAGCCAAGTAACATCGCAACCGTAGCACTCAAGCGGACTTGTAGTAACGTAATCAACGTAATATTCATTGGCAACGTCACCGGTAAGGTTACAATCCCACCGAGACCACTAAAAAAACCAATTGTTGTTGCTTCGCGTAATTGATCGGCAAATAACCGTTCGATTGCTTCGATTTGCTCGATTCCTGCTTGGGCTTGATATTTTTTCGCAAGTTGGGCTGCACTTTGAAATCCAGCCTTTCCCGCCAAGCTCGTTTCAAATGCCCAGTCGATAATGTCTTCTAGTTGTTGTTCAAATTTCGGGTGTCTTCCTGGCATATGTACCCCTCCTCTATTCACACGTATGGTGTATTTTCGCATAGTTTATTCAAAAAGACAATGCTCTTTGATTGATAAAAAAATTATCATTTACTACTACTCTTTTGTACATTTTTGGCGTATGATAAAGAAGATAACATTACAAAAGGTGGGACCATTTCATGTCAAAAAAAATTCAACTTAACAAGCCTTCAAAAAAAACATTAGCTATCACCGGAGCAACAACTGCTGTCCTTGCAGTTGGAGCAGTCGCCTTAATTACGAAAAAACTCCAAAAAACGCTACTGTTCCCAGAACAAGCCGAACTTTTGCCATTACCCGCTGAAATTTCGAAAGAAGTTTCACTTGATTTTGACGATAAAATTCTTGATGCTGAACACTTTACCTTTGAAGCCCATGATGGATATTTACTAGAAGCCGCACTCTTACCAGCTGCAACAGCAAGTAATAAATATGTTGTACTCGTTCATGGAATTACACAAAATTTACGGGCTTCACTCAAATTATATCCGCTCTTTCACCGTCTTGGTTATAACGTCATTACCTACAGCCAACGCAACCATGGAAATAATGAAGCGACTTATACAACTTATGGTGTCCGTGAAAAATATGATTTACAAGCAATCGTAACTGAACTGTACACTCGCTTTGGTAGTGGTAGTGATATTGTTGTTGGTGTCCATGGAATTTCCATGGGGGCCGCAACTGTACTTCAATATGCGGCCATCGCTGGTGATAAAATTGCTTTTGTCATTAGTGAC
>JBOFSL010000268.1:0-1181 GCA_051651525.1 Culicoidibacterales bacterium
AACAGCGGAAACAAGGCGAATTGTATGAACGACTAGGCAATCAATTATTAACTGAGGCAAAAGTCATTCAAGCGGAGTTGCTCACCATTAAAAAGCGTGATAGTTTTCCAGACTTGTTAAACCAAAAATTTGCTGAAACAACATCAGCAAGAGCGTTGAAATTACGCTTGTTTATGCGGTTAGCAAAAGAGCTCAATTATGCTGATGACGAGCTCATAACAACATTGACACGACAATTTCGCTTAACTGAAAACGAACAAGTCTTAATAAGACAACAGCTCAAAAAGGAGTTAGCTCCTTTATCAGTGACGGAGTTGGAACTTTTTGTTCAGTTATTGTCGCAACCACCACGAATCAATCAACAGTCAATAACACAAAGGTATGTTCAAAGACATCATCAATTTCGCGGACAAATAGTGCAACGGATACTTAAGCAGCTGGCGCATACGTTAAAACATCTCCAGTATGAACAACAGCAAGAACAAGATAAACGTGAAGCTGAAATAGCCCAACAATTTAGTGGTTTCGATAATTTACAACGATAAAGCCGAAAATGAACGAAAGTTGAATCATCACGTTGATTCATTTCTTATACACTGATAAGGAAAGGAGGTTTCAAAATGAAGAAACAAATCAAAAATTTATTGCGAACTGGAAGTTGGCAACGGGCAGTTTGCTTTTTTGCAATTACGTTAGGAGTCGCAACAGTTTTATTGCCAACACTCATGTATGTCCTTGTGAGCTTTTTTACGACGTTTGATCCGAATATACTGCAAACAATCACTTGGACGAATGTTACAGAATTTGCTCAGTCAAAAACAGAATTTAGTGGCTTTATGCTCGTATCATACGCTCTCATTTCACTCTTGTATTGGGCGATTTACATGAACGCCTTGATTCGAGCGAGGATGTTACGGAATCGTGATGGTCGCCCTGAAGTAGCAGGGAATCAAGAATACGGATCATCTGTCTTTTTAGAAATTACCGATTTAGCGCAACGCTATCATGAGTTTGAAGAACCAACAAAACCAAAATGGTTTCAAAAGAAAGGAAAAAAACAAGTATGAGCAAACCAATAAAACCAATAACTGCATGGAAAGTAGGGACACCGTTACCAGAAGGGTGGTCTGGCGTGCCAGTTGGATCAAAAGACGACGATGTTTATTTATCAAATGAACACA
>JBOFSL010000269.1:0-4274 GCA_051651525.1 Culicoidibacterales bacterium
TGAAATTTTAGGCAAGTTCACCTGGTTTTGCTCAGAAACTACATTTTAATCAACAACATTGAGAAGTATTTTATTTACAATAAAAGTATTTTGTATATGGTATTCTAAAAACGGTTCTTCCGTAAAATAGTTGATTAGGTGAAATTTAGCACCTTAATTCGTAAAAGATTGAATGATGCACGCCCAAACATAATTCGTTTAATAACTTTAATTTTATTCACAGTTCCTTCAGCTAAACCATTGTTATAACAATATGTTGCTGCATTTAAAATGGCTGCTGAATCTTTATTAAGTGTACGTATGAATTGGGCAAGTATTTTTGAGTCAGCTTCATATGCTAATAGTTCTTGACACAATTCACGATTTTGATGCGTAAGAGCTGCACTAAATTTATTGAAAAATTGTATACATTCGTTCAAAATCAAATCATTTAAAAGTGCTTTTTCAAATGGTTTTTTTTGATTTAAATCAGGATGCCAATTAAATAAATACTTGATAAAATCAGGCTTGTTCATCTGTTTACTTTTTCTGATTTTAATTGCTTCTTGCTTGTAGGTCTTTTTGATATAATCACACAATGTTCGATATGCAAAAGGAGCGAATCCATATTTTCGACTGATCATTTGGTAGATTTCGGTGCACATTTTACCAGATTTATAGTATGTCTCAATTTCTTTTATGTATGGGGATAATTTTGTATCTCCCGTGGTTCTTCGTTTTGAAACAACATCAAAATTCGGTGATAAATACTTTCTGACTGTTATCCATGATAAATTATATTTTTGTGCAACTAGAGCCATGTTTTTGCATTTTGCATAATCTGTTCGCACATCATTTACTAACAGTTGTTTTGTTTTTTGACCTGTATTCAATTCTATATTGGGCATATCAGTTGTTCCGTCATCGTTAATTAATTTCATCTGATTCCGCACATAATTGATAATGATTGTTGTTAAATTCATAATTAAATGAAATCGATCAGCTACATGTATTAATGAAGGACATAATACACTATATTGATGTCCACGATCTCTAGAAATAAGTTCAAGATTTGAAAATTGATTTAAATAGGCTTGAATAATTTTGGGGTCGCGGCTATCGATGATATCAATAATTTTATGTGTTTCGAGATTCACAATTACAGTCCCATATCGTCTTTTTTTTTGAAGGCAAAATCATCAATTGCAATTTTAGTAACTTCTTGGTAATCAATATCAATTGATTTTTCTTTGATAATTTTTAAGATTGTATCACCAGATATTTTGATGTGATTATATTCAAGTTCTCGAGCACATTCTTCACTAGCTTGATGTAAAGCTAATCGCAATATTGATGCTGTTAATCGATCAGTACGTCGTTTTTTTGAGGATACAAAACTTGGAAATGTCTCGACAAAATAGTTTTTTTTACATTCTAAATTGAGACATTGAAATCTACGGAAAGGAATTTTCAATGTCACACCATATTCACCTATCGGTAAATCTTGAATTGTTCTTACATGATATGAATGAATACGTTTGCTTTTTTGCCGGCAACAAGGGCAGATACTTTCTTTGATTATGCATGATAAAAAAACTGTTAGTTTATTCTCATTTTTTTCAAGTTCATAACCGTCAATATTAAAATTTGTAGGAAATGTATAAAGCAAGCGAAAAATTAACTTTGATGCATTTGAATTAGTAACATGTAACTATTTAAGATTATTAAGTTGATTTTGGATAAATTGGCTGCTTTCTTTCATTCTGAAACTAGCTCCATTCATATTAATGACATATGAATTATGTGTAATCCGATCGACCATTGCAGCAGTGATAATTGGATCGTGGAATATTTCGTCCCATCGTGAAAATGGTAAATTAGTTGTAAAGATAGTTGAAGCTTTCTCACAACGTGTTGATAAGAAGTTAAACAATAATTCTGCACCTTCTTTGTCAAATGATATATATCCAAGTTCATCTAAAATGATCAATTGATATTTATCAAACTTTGATTTCAAACGCTGAAAAACTCGTTCGCTTTTTGCTTCCTTTAATTGAATAATCAAAGTTGGTACATGTGCGAAATAGACGTGATGACCATTTTGACAAGCTTTTATACCTAAACCAATTGCTAGGTGTGTTTTTCCTGTTCCAGGATTACCAGCGAAAATAATATTTTGTTTCTGCTCGATAAATGCCAAACTTCGCAAGGTTTGAAAATGGAGTTGAGCTTCATCTGGTAGTGCACTAATATCCAGTGTTTCGAGTTGCTTTGTATATGGAAATTTTGCTTGTCGTACGCGGTTATTAATACTATTTTGTTTTCGCAATTGAATTTCATATTCAAATAACTGAAGTAAGAACTCCTCATATGTACTATTCTCTGTTCTTGCTTGTTCGAGATGCTGACCAATGTGTTCAGTCAAATACGGTAATCGTAATTGCTTGGCGTATGTTTGAATTAGTTTTTCCATTTGCACGCTCCTTGGTTATATAAATTACTAATATCTGATAACTGTGTATGACACGTGTGTTCAATTGCTATTTCTGTTGCTTGAATCTTGATAGTAGCATCATATTTTTTTAGAATCGTATCAACAATATAGCTATTTTCAACGGGAAGGTTATTACGAGTATTCTCTTCAATTGCATATGAAACTTCTTGTAATGAATATTTTTGAATAATTGTGAGTAAGTCGACAAAACCTCTAGGATTTGTGCTATAATAATTTTCGAAAGTTTTTTTGAGCCAGGGAGTAGCTTGTTTGAGAGCCAAGCTATGTGCAATCGCACCTGGCTTCTTTTTTAATGTCGTTAAATAATGTGAAATATCAATTTTATAATCATTCTTTTTCACTAATCGTTTTGTATCAACAATCAAAACATGTTGATCATAAATTTTGATGCGTTCATGATTTTTTCGAACTTGGAGTTCTTGTCCAACATATGAGTCAGGTACTGAGTAGAAATTTGAATCGATATGGACAAAGCTATATTTATTTACTTTACAGTTAGTCTGGATGTACGTATCCATTTCTAGTCGATATGGTAGTAAATAGTTTAACTCTCGCGCAAAGACGGTATCTGCAGATTCGACTGTTCGTTGTTTTGGCCTGCTATTTATTTTTTTTACCGCTAGATGAAGTGCAGTAACCGCTGCTGCAATTGTTGGAAAGCGATTGTTTCTGCTAAATGCTTTCCGTCTAATATACTCGACTGCGCGTTCAACATGTCCTTTTTCATTACCACTGTATGGATTGGTGTAACGGGCTTCAAATCCATAATAATTCATTAATTGGCGTACAGTTTCTGTAGGCTGTTTTTTTCCCGCTAAATACTTGACTTGAACACGAGCATTATCATACACGATTTGTTTTGTCACACCACCAATCTCTTCAAAATATTTTACATGTATATCAGTGAAGGATTCTGTATTCTCACGGAAGTACAGATTTGCGTAGTGACGATCGCTATGTTTCAATGTAAATACACCTAGCTTGAAGCGACGTTCTGTTCCACCAAGTTCATCAATGACAAGTGTCACATCACCCCAATCAAATTCACTAATCTCTCCGGGATTGTAGTCTTGTCGGATGAATGCTTCTTGTTCTTTTTTTTGCTTGGTTACAATATATTGACAAACACTTCGATAACTAATAGTAATACCCTGATCACAAAGCCACTCGTGAATATCAATATTTTTCATCATCATTTTACGTTGACCTCGCTGTAATTTCGTTTGGTTCTCAGTTAATTTTAAATCAATCAATTCTTCAACATCAGGCGTGAGTTTATACCGTTTTCTTGAAGAGGTATCGTACTTCGGTTTTGAACTTGCTTGCATAATGAGCTGTTCTTTTTCAAGGGTATTTTGTGTGAGTTGAATCTGCTGTTGAATTGCTTCGTAAGCTTTGATGTATTTACTAACTGTTTGTCTTGTCACACCAATTTCAGCTGCAATCGCCGTCATTGTCATCCCTTGTAAATAGTATTTAATTGCTTTATCTTTTTTCTCCATTGTGAGCACACTGCTTTCCTCCATATCATTCGATATGGATTTAATTTTATAGTGTTTACGTTAACTTTTCAAATGCATCTATGTTCGTTTTTAGAATACCATATACAGGAAATAAATTCTGTAATAAATCGTCTTTCATAACTATCACCGTCACAATCATACTCCATAAAATTACGTTGTCAATCATTTTACGGAAGAACCATTTTTATCTTGCATTATACATCAGCTTCCATTGACACTTTCACATTCATTAATTGATTATCCGCAAATGCATATTC
>JBOFSL010000270.1:0-1369 GCA_051651525.1 Culicoidibacterales bacterium
ATGTTGAAGATGGTGATTTGACAAGTAAAATTGCAGTTGAAGCAAATGGCTTTGATATCAATGTCCCAGGGATTTATCCAATTACGTATACAGTAACGGATGCAAATGGCAATACGGTAGAGCAACAACGTGAAATTACAGTATATAGTAAGCAAACGTATGCATCAGATATTACGTGGCAAAGCGCGACTTCTGGTTGGAAAACAGTCAACAAAGATAGTGCTGTCAGTACAACGAATCCAATTAAATTAAATGTTGATGGTGAAATTCAAACCTTCACTAAAGGAATTGGTGCAGCAGCAACGGCTGAAATTGTCTATGATTTAAGTGGTGCTGACTATGAATACTTTACTTCATATGTCGGAACTGACAAAAACTTTGACGATAGTCGCACAACAATCCAGTTTAGCGTGCTCGCTGATGGGGTTGAAGTGTATCGTTCAAGTGAAATGGGGCAACATAGCCCAGCTGAATTTATCCATATTCCAGTAGCAGGTGTGAAAGAATTACGCTTAATTGCGGATAATGTTGATGGAAATGGCCTTGGTGACTTTACGTCATGGGGAGATGCGCAATTTATCACAACGAATAGTAAACCAACACTTGAAGTTGAAAGTAATGCTGTTTACCACGTCGGTAGCGAACTTGATGTAGCAACACTCGTTGGTACATACCAAGCTCAAGATGTTGAAGATGGTGATTTAACGTCAGCTGTTCAAATAACTGGTCTTGAAGCGATTCGTTCGACGAAACCAGGCAGTTACGAAATTGTCTATACTGTCACAGATAGCCAAGGCAATACAACGACACAAGTACGGACAATTGATATTGTTGACCTTGCTGACTTTGATTATGTAAGTGATCATGATTGGGCCAAAGCAACACAAAGCTTTAGTTCAACGCAAAAAGATCAACATTATAGTGGATCGAAACTGCGCTTAAGTGATGAAACTGGTGCTGAAGTAGCGTATGAGCGTGGATTAGGAACGCATGCAAATGCTGAAATTGTCTATGATTTAACGCAAAGTGAAGCAGTCTTATTTAGTACATATGTCGGAATTGACCGCGCAATGTATAACAGTAGTGCCGCAAGTGTCATTTTCGAATTCTACGTTGATGGTGAAAAAGTTGCAGCGACTGATGTGATGTATGGGAAAACACCACAACAATATATTGAGTTTAGTATTGCTGGTGCAAAAGAATTGAAATTAGTTGTTAATAATGCTGGTAATGGGAATGGATCAGACCACGGAACATTCGGGGATGCCAAATTCCATTATGTGAATGTTGATCGTGCCGATGTGACGCAATTACAGCAATTAGTTGCTGAAGTTGAAGCAATGGACTTCAGTGGTTATACACCAGAAAC
>JBOFSL010000271.1:0-3281 GCA_051651525.1 Culicoidibacterales bacterium
CCTTTTTCAACCGCCTCAACATCTTGGCGACTCGACACGTAACGCATCAACAAACCACGTGATGGACTCGGTGTAAATTGTGCTTTTCCATCAACATTTGTCAATGCTACACGATAATAGCCATTCGTATTCGTTTTTGAAACAACTACAGTTTCTGTTGCAGTTTGTTCTTCGGTTGATTCATCTGTTTGACTACAGCCTGAAAGTGCAAAAACGATACTACACATACTTATAAGCAGTAAGTTTTTTAATCCTTTAATTTTCAAAAAGTTCCGCCTCCTTTAAAACTTGAATTAGGTCTGCTTCTGTTAAAATCGGGATACCTAATTCTTGTGCTTTTTTGAGTTTACTTCCCGCTTCTGTTCCAGCAATTACATAATCAGTTTTTTTGCTCACGCTTCCCGTTACTTTCGCACCGAGTTGTTCTAACAACTTTTTCGCTTGTGTACGTTTAATTTGTGTCAACGTTCCGGTTAACACTGTTGTTTTCCCTTGTAAGTAACTTTCACCAACAATTTCAACTGCATTCGTATACAGCATATTTATACCTAATTCACGGAGCTGTTCAATCATTTGTTGGTTCAATTCATCGGCAAACCAAGTGACAATAGATTGTGCAATCCGTTTGCCAATTTCATCAATCGTTTCTAACTCTTCAGTCGTTGCAAGTGCAAGTTGATCAAGCGTTTGGAAATGTTTGGCTAACGTTGTTGCAACTTTTGCACCTACAAAACGGATACCGAAACCAAAGAGTAACTTCTCAAGTGAATTTTGTTTTGAATTTTCAATAGCACTCAGTAAATTTTGCGCTGATTTATCACCTAATCGTTCAAGTGATGTAATAATTTGATGTTCCAATCGATACAAATCTGGAATTGTTTTAATTAATTCTTCAATGTACAGTTGTTCAACAATTTTTTCACCTAGACCGTCAATATTCATCGCTTGTCTTGAAGCAAAATGCACTAAATTTTCAATAATTTTTGAAGGACATTGTGAATTTTGACAATAATAGGCTGCTTCTTGTTCGGGGCGAACGATTTGCGAATGGCAACTTGGGCACGTCTGAATCATTTTAAAAATTTGGGCATCAAGTGGTCGCTTCGCTTCTACGACTGAAACGACTTCTGGAATAATTTCTCCTGCTTTGCGAATAATTACTGTATCACCAACACGAATATCACGTTCACGAATATAATCTTCATTATGCAAGGTTGCGCGTTGAACTGTTGTTCCAGCAACTTGAACTGGTGTTAGCACCGCATTTGGCGTGATTTGCCCTGTTCGGCCGATTGTAAAAATGATATCTTCTAAAGTTGTTTCGACTTGCTCAGCTGGGAATTTATACGCAATCGCCCATTTTGGTGCTTTAGCAGTTGAACCAATTTGTTCATAAAGCGATGTATCATTCACTTTGATGACAATTCCATCAATTTCATAATCTAATAAACCACGTTCAAATGTCCAGTGGTCAATAAATGCTTGAACTTCTGCTAAATTTTTACAGACTTTCGTATGCGGATTGACTGGTAATCCTAGTTGCTTGAAGTATGTCAATAACGTTGAATGTTTTTGATCAGTCGTTAAGGCTGCATACATCGGTAATGGTGCTCCATACACAAACATTTCAAGTTGGCGTTTCGCCACGATTGACGCATCTAACTGCCGCATTGAACCGGCGGCGGCATTTCGTGGATTTGCAAATGTTGATTCCTCATTTGCTATCCGTTCATGATTGATTTGGAAAAATTGTGATTTTGATAAATACACTTCACCACGAATTTCTAATGATTGGGTCACATCCAATTTTTTTGGTAAATGTTGTAGCGTTGCAATGTTCATCGTCACATTTTCTCCAATAAAACCGTCACCACGTGTTGCACCAACCACCATTTGCCCAGATTCATCATATTGAATCGCCATTGCTAATCCATCAATTTTCAATTCACACACATATTCAACCATTGGTTGATTGATATCTTGTAAAATCTTCCGTTCAAATTCTTCAAGTTCACCAAAAGAAAAGGCATTGCTCAAACTTTGCATTGGATAGATGTGGGTCACCTTCGCAAATTTTTGTCCCCGTTGGCCACCCACATGTTGCGTTGGTGAATCTTGCTGTACATACTCTGGATACCTTTTTTCTAGATCACTTAATACACGTAAAAGTGCGTCATACTCATAATCTGAAATCGTTGGTTGATCATCTTGATAATACGCTTGATTATGTTGTTTTAGTTGTATTGTCAGTTGCTGAATTTTTTGTTGAATTTCGTTCATTTTTTCACCTTCAATTTGAAATCATGTTTATTTATTATAGCATAATTGTCTTAAATAAGAAAACGCTCTTGAAAGATTCAAGTGCGTTTTCAAAATTTATATTGTTAATTTTGTTTTGATTTGTTGTTTTTGGTTTGTTTTTTCAATTGGGAAGTAAATTACAAACTTCGTTCCCTTGTCAACTTCACTTTCAACATCAATTGTCGCTTGGTACTTACTAATAATATTTTTCGCAATTGCTAGTCCTAAACCATAACTTCCAGAACTTGTTCTCGCTTTATCAACACGATAAAAACGTTCGAAAATATTTGGTAAATCTTCGGCACTAATTCCAACACCATAATCACGAATACTTACAATAATTTGCGTCTCATTTTTTTCTAATGACACATCAACTTTTTTCGTTTCTGGTGAATATTTAATCGCGTTATCAATGAAAATTTTCAATAATCGCTCAAAATGATCGGGCATAATGCAGTATGTTGCCTGATCTTCATGGAGAATAGTTAATTCAACATCATCTCGCACAAATTGGAAACTTCGTACGACTTGTTTGAAGCTTTCGGTCACATCAATTTCTGGTGCGTTTTTCACATCTTCAAATTCTAAACGTGAAATATTGAGCAATTCTTGAACCATATTTCGCATCCGTTTTAATTCACCTTTACTTACTTCAAAATATTCTTCCATAAATGACTCATCTAATTTATCTTGGTGACGTTCCATAATTTCAACATATCCTTGCAAAATTGCAATTGGTGTTTTCAATTCATGACTAACATCGGCTAAAAATTGCTTTTGCAAATCAGCATTTTTTGCAACTTTATCCATTAAGACGTTAAATGATTCGGCAAGTTGGTCAATTTCATCATGATTATAGCGCCGTGGTAATCGGACCGTATAATCACTTGTTCGTGTCATTTTATTCATCGTTTTTGACATTTTGAAAATTGGTTTTGATAACTGCCGGAACATATACGTATCGAGCATAAACGAAAAGA
>JBOFSL010000272.1:0-1447 GCA_051651525.1 Culicoidibacterales bacterium
AATTACAGCAAGCGCGATTACCGTGACTCGCCGAGGCGCCGCATCAGTCATGCCCACGCGCGCTGAATTGCGTGAATGACCAGGATGGGCATGATCGAAATTTAAACAATGCCTGTATCGAATTGACTAGAAAAGGTTAATCAAATCACAACGTTTTGAGGAAATGAAAGGTGTATAATGACCGTATCAAATCCGAAAGAACGGAGGTGTCGGTTATGAAACGTCAAAGTAAAAAAATCTGGAAAATTATCGCAATAGTAAGCCTTGTTTTAGGGCAATTTGCGAGTTTCGGGCCGGTAGTCTTAGCAAGTGAAATTGAAAATCCAACAACCCCACCCCAAACAAGCCCATTAATTGGGGAAGAACCAACAGTAGCACTAAAATCACCGGGTATTGAGCCATTAGTGGAAGAACCAATCGTATCGGTTGCAACCGAATTCATGAGTGTCATCATTGATCAAACGTTCATTACGACCCCGCAAAATTTAAATTTAGCACTTACTTTGAGTAATGGCGAAGATTTCACGGATGTTATCGGGTATTATCAAGGAACAAACGAATCATACAAAGATCTCAACTTTACGTATAATGACAGTACGAGTACCTTTGATACGGCAGTTGAAATCACTCAATACGAACGCAACCAAACGTTTGAGCTCGTTGTCATTTACGTGACACGAGTGAGTGATGGCCAACAGCTCACGTTTTACAATCAAGACTTTAACGATTGGTTTTTTGAAGGAACAGCGATGGATTTTAGCACTGCCCACTTTACCTATGAAAATCCAGTGACTGATATAACACCGCCAGAAGTTGATTTGGAGAACATGATGGCTGAACCAGTCGTTGTTGGTGGCAATCAAACAATCACAATTACCGTACCAATTAGTGATGAAAGTCCAATTGTTGAAGCGTATATCAACCATGAAGGCGAAGATAAATTTAGTTTCTTGACACCTGAATTTCAATTAAACCAAAAATCAGGTGTGTTTGAAGCAACAATCCTCATTGAACCATTTTCGAAAACTCAATTTTTCACGACAACACAACTCGTTGTGGGCGATGTGTATGGCAATTATAGTATGTTTGCTGACCTAGAAGCTTCAGAGTGGACTGAAGGTGATCGCGTTGAACTCAGTTCAATTGATTTCCAAGTGAGTAATCCGGGCGAAGATTTGATTCCGCCAATTGCATATTTGACGACAGTCCGTATTGAACTTGATGCTGATAATAATCCAATCTTACTTTTCAATGTCAGTGATGTGCAAAGTGGTGTGCAATTTGTCAGTGCCGTTTACCAAACAACACATGAACTACAAGAAGTTTCTGGGATAATTATTGATGGAGAGGCACAAATTCTCCTGCCAATTGATAATTATTTACGAAGCCAAACATTTATATTACAAAGTATCACTGTTGTAGATAATCAAAACAACCGAACCGACTA
>JBOFSL010000273.1:0-3506 GCA_051651525.1 Culicoidibacterales bacterium
ATGCGGACTCACCGGAGTTATCTTGTTAATTTGTTATATGTTCAAAATATCATCGAGAGCGATGTCATAACGATTTATCAAGAACTCATTCCAATTAGCAAAAAATATCATGCTGAGGTCAAAGCGAGTTTTACGGACTATATTTATCAAAAATAACTAGTGAGAAAGTAGCATTTGGATGAAGGAAATATTATTACATTATTTTGTATTATTTTTATTACCGTACTGCTTATTCCGAAGCTCACGACAACAAAATGGTCAAAAAGCCGCAAATATCGTTATTGCGGGCTTTTTTTTGAGTGGAATGATCCTGAGTTTTGCAATTTTATGGGATACACTAGACTTTAATATTACGATTGTCATTTTCTTTTTGCTCATTGTATTATTTTATCGGGGACTCATTCAATCACAAAAGCAAGTTGTTTTGGAAGTACTCAGGATGATTTATTTCAGTGTCCTAGTCGCATTAACCGTTACAGCAGGTTATGAAATTATCGTGAATCAAACGATGCATATTTTGTTGGAAAAAAATTATTATTTCCATGCAGTGATTATTTATGGTTTAATAATTGCTGGCTTTTTAGGAATTGAAGCGGTTTTTACGAAGGCAGTTACTATGGATGTCTTCACCTTCTTCTTTTCAAAAACAAAAATGTGGCATGTCTTATTGATACTGAACATCTTACTTGTGAAGTCAACAGCACTCCTCATTATTTTAAATAAATCAAATCACTCCTTAGTGATAACGTATTTATTTTTGGTAACGACAGTGATTGAAATCTTCTTTTGCTTTATGACGATTAATTATATTGCAAGAATGTATCTTTTTTCGGTATTCCGTTATCGTCATGAATTACTGAATGAAATGTATGAACTGCAACTCAGTCACCTTGAGCAGCTCGAACTGAAAGCACGAGAAATTCGCCGGCTGTCACATGACATCCATAACCACAAAATTGTGTTGCACAAGTGAGTCAGTGAGCAAGCCTATGATCAGGCTTTAGCGTATTTAGATTCATTAAGCAATAACGAAGTGCAAATGTTGGCAGAAAACACAATTACTGAGCAACGGATTATTAATACGTTGTGTCAACAAAAGCAAGAAATTTGTCGTAAGCAAGGGATTGAATTAGAACTGGATGTAAGTTTACCAGAAAAAATTGTAATTGAAGATTTTGATTTATGTGTCATATTTGGAAATATTTTTGACAATGCGATTGAGGCCGTGCAAAAATGCCCGGAAAATCAGCGGAAGATTACGTTGAAAGTATTTATCAAAAACCAAAATTTTGTGTTAAGTATGCAAAATGATTTTATCGGTGAAATCAAGCATAAAAAAGATAAAATCGCGACTTCAAAAGCAGATAGCATTTTACATGGCATTGGTTTGAGTAACGTCACACAAGTAGTTGAAAAATACCAAGGGGATTATGAGTATTATCCAGAAGTACAACAATTCTGCGTAAAAATTCGGATTCCTTTGCGAGAAGAACAATAGTTAAAATTAAGCGCGGCAACGGGCTTTTTTTATTTTTGCTAAAACACACAAGCTAAAACTGACGAAAAAACTGACAAAACTGACAAACGTATATACAAGCTGCTAAAAATTTGGTGAAATGAGAAAGAAGCAAGTTCACAGCAAAAAGTGAATTAGCTGTGAAACAAATAATTAGAAAAATCAAAACTCAAGGAGTACCCTAATGAAGAAACAATCTAAATCCTTATTTTCAATGCGTAAGGTTATGACAACCTCAGCAGCAGCGGCAATGTTAGCGACAACAATTGCCCCAACAATCCAAGTTTTTGCTTACGAAGCACCAACGAAAGCAATCACAAATGTTGAACCAGCAGTACAAACATATGAACAACAAAAACAAAATGCAGCGAGCACAGTCCGTAACGTAATGTATTATGGTGACTGGTCAATTTGGGGTGGACAAGGAAACTTCTATCCAAAAGATATTCCAGCTGATCAATTAACGCATTTAAACTTTGCATTCATGGATTTTGATGCAAATGGCGATCTTGTTTTTACAGATAAAGATGCTGCTGTCGGTGCACCAGTTGGCCAAGAAGGTGTGCAATGGGGCGCACCAAATGCCGGAATTTTAATTGCCTTACAAGAATTACGGATGAAAAACCCAAATATGAAATTAGGAATTTCAGTTGGTGGTTGGTCGAAATCAGGTGACTTCTCAACAATGGCTGCAAACCCAACAGCGCGTGCAAATTTCATTGATAACATTATTCAATTCGTTGAATACACAAATATGGACTTTATCGATCTTGACTGGGAATTCCCAGGTGAAGTACGTGAAGGTGATCTCGTTGATAATAAAAACGATGAAGGAACACCGAATGCGACAGCAGCTGATAAAGCGAACTACATTACTTTATTAGAAGAACTTCGTGCTGAAATGAATGTTCGTGGAATTTCAAATAATAAATATTACGAATTATCAGTTGCTTTACCAGCACCAAAAGCAAAAGTTGACAAAGGAATTGATGTTGATGCCTTATTCGATGTTGTAGACTTTGCCAATATCATGACTTACGATTTACGTGGAGCATGGGATAGTATGAGTGGACACCAAACTGCATTATACAATGAACACGATCCAATGAATGATAACAACTTATCAATCGATGAATCAGTTGATTATTTACTTGCACAAGGAGCACCTGCTGATAAAGTTGTCATTGGTGCCGCTTTCTACACACGTGGATGGAATGAAGTAGCAGCTGGCGATAACGCTGAGTTACCAGGATTATTCCAACCAGCAAAACAATCAGGAAAAGATGCTGACCAAACACCTTCATTTGGAGCACCAAATGAAGCACCAATGAGTTCAGGCGATGGTGGTCGTGCTGCCGGAGCATGGACATACAATGGTCTTGATAAATTAAAAGCAACATATCCAGGTTTAACTGAATATTGGGATGAAGCAGCACAAGCACCATACTTATATGATGCAACAACTGGAAAATTCTTCACATATGATAATGCTCGTTCAATTACAGCCAAAGCTGATTATGTTTTAGACAATAATTTAGGTGGTATGATTGGTTGGATGGCATCACAAGATGCATCAACTGATGGAACAGCGCGTCGTGATGAATTAACAACGGCGATGAAAGAAGGATTATTTGGTCAAGCCGAATTAGCCGAATATGCAATTGTCTACGATGAGTTAGATGTTGAAGCCACAATCAGTACATTTACTGAAGCATGGGGTGCTGGTGGCTATGAAATCACCATCAAAAATAATGAAGTTTCACAAGAAAATAATAGCGTCTTGAAAGAAGTTGAACGTGGAGCCGAAACAATTAAAGCGCCAAAACTTTACATTAAATCGGATAGTGCATTAACACGTGGTGACCATATGGCTGGAACAGTGACGTATGAAAATGGGTATACAGTTGTTGATTTACAGTCAGTTTGGGAAGGTAAAAATATCGAACCAGGACAAACATATACCTTTAAATTAAAAGGTGAAGCGGCGATT
>JBOFSL010000274.1:0-1912 GCA_051651525.1 Culicoidibacterales bacterium
CGGAGGTTGTGGTTGTACATGAACAAAGAGCGTCTGCTTAATACTGACTTTGAGCTTGTGAGCAAATGCAGGATTACCATTTTCACCTAATAAGACGGCATAATACTCACGATGTTGCGCAAATAATGAGACAACTTGGCTGATTGGTGTTTTTTCAGGATTTGCACTCAGTTGAACTGTAGGCAGTTGGGCTAAGCTTGGCAAAAGGCTCAATTCAAGTTGTTCTAAGACATCATAGACATCTTGAAAGTATTGGTAAAACGTGCTCCGATTATAACCGGCTAGCGTCGTAATATCGTGGACGGTAATTTTATCAATGCGTTTTTGACAATATAGTTGCCAAAACGCAGCCGTCAATTTTTGGTGGGTTTGAGTTTTTTTCTTGGACATAAGGTTCACCTTTTTTCATAAAATCCGACAAATCATTGATAATTGTAGGTTGAAATGACAATCAAAATTCAATACAGTATAAAGTATACAACATAATGTTGGATTTTGTCGATACGAACGCAAAAGGAGAAAAACAGATGATTACAATACTTTGTAGTGGCTCACGTGGCGATATTCAACCATATATCGCTTGAGCTTTAGAAATCAAACAATTAGGGGAACGCGTGCGCATTGTTACGGGTGCGAGTTTCAAAGGATTCGTTGAAAGCTATGGCATTGAGCATTATCCAATTACACTCGATTATCTTTCAGCAGATGTCGACCCGAAACTCATTGAAGCAGCCCAAAGTTCAACCAATCCGTTAAAAATGCTGTTGACCTTCAACAAAATGAAAAAATATGCACGGCTCATGACTGATGAAACATATGCAGGCTGCCTTGAGAGTGACATAATTGTCTACCATCCTGGCTGTGTGATTGGGTACTTTGCTGGTGAACAGTTAGGTATTCCTTCAGTTTTAGCGGCACCGTTTCCGATGCATGAAACGAAAGCATATTCTTCTGTGATTGCCTATGGGAAAGTGAACATGCCGGTGAAAAGTAGTTATGTGTTATTACACAAATTATTATTTATGGCTTCAAAAACAGGTGTTCAAAGTTTTTGGCGCGAAAAATTTGGAGCGTTACCAAACCAGTTTGGGAGTCCATTTAATCGGATTGATCACCAACACCCAGCGGTCATTGCCTGTTCAAATGCCGTTTTCCCAAGACCAACTGATTGGCATGCGGAGATTCACCAAGCCGGTTACTGGTTTTTACCACCACATACACCAGAAGACATTCCCACAGCATTAACGGCGTTTTTAGCAAGCGGCGAAAAACCGATTTATTTTGGCTTTGGTTCGGTATTTAATGAGAAAGATAAAGTCCGATTTGTCGAGCAAATTATTGAGGCCTTACAGAAAACTGGTAAACGTGGGATTATTTGTGGCATGGGCGCAATTCCTGATTTGCCAGCGAATATCCTCGCGATTGATGGCATTGACCACCAATGGCTCTTCCCCCAATGTGCTGCTGTTTGCCACCATGGTGGGGCAGGGACAAGTGCAGCCGGTTTTGCTGCCGGAGTACCAAGTATCATCGTGCCATTTTCAAACGATCAATTTGCTTGGGCACATCGTGCATATGATATTGGTGTTGGCTCAAAGCCAATTTACAAAAAGAAAATGACAACCGCAAAGTTAATCAGCGCCTTAGGTGAAATTGAACAACCAGCACGCATTCAACAAGCACAAAGGCTCGCAAACCAAATCGCACAAGAACATGGCGCACACACATGTGCAAGTGTGATTGTGAAACTAAAACAAGCAAATAACTAAACGAATACCTAGAAAGTAGACACGTAAAATGTGTTTATTTTCTAGGTATTTTTTATAATTTCAGATGAAATACGAAGATTTGGGGTCATTAAATTTATTTTTATTTGTATTATATAGATATTATTATGAAAAATTGGCGGTTC
>JBOFSL010000275.1:0-2366 GCA_051651525.1 Culicoidibacterales bacterium
ATTGTTGCTGAAGCGAAAACCGGGAAAATTTTGGCGATGGGAAGTCGACCGTCATTTGATCCAAATGTACGTGATATTCAATCATACCTCAACCCACTGACAGAGTTGACATATGAACCAGGTTCAGTTTTAAAAGATATTACTTATGCAGCTGCCATCGAAGAAGGTACGTATCATGGGCAAGCCACGTTAGAATCTGGCTATTTTGAAGTTGATGGATTCAAAATCTATGACCACAACAAATCAGGATGGGGAACAATTACATTTGATGAAGGGCTCTGTCGTTCATCAAATACTGCAATTGCAAATATTTTGACGCGTAATTTAACACAAGAACAATTTGAAAGTTATTTAGAGGCGTTTGGTTTTGGGCAACCAACAGAGGTTGGATTACCAAATGAAGATGCTGGGACTGTTGAAATTGGTTCTGATTCGCAATATATCACAGCAGGTTTTGGGCAAGGAATCACGGTAACGGCAATGCAGATGCTGCAATCACATTTAGCGATTGCTAATGATGGAAAAATGATGAAACCATATTTTATCGATAAAATAGTGAAAGATGAAACAGGGGAAATTATTGAACAAAACGAACCAACTGTTATCAGTGAACCAATAAGTGCAGAGACAGCGAAACAAGTTCGTGATTTAATGAAACAAGTTATCTATAACGAAGAGTGCGCAACCGGTGCGCGTTTTGCGATTGATGGTTATGAAATTGCTGGGAAAACGGGAACGTCACAAATGCCATCGCCGGAAGGTGGTTATTTAAGTGGAGATGCAAATTACCTCTATTCATTTATAGGAATGGCTCCAGCTGATGACCCAGAATTAATTGTCTACACGGTAGTAAACAAGCCAAAGTCAGATTTTATTAATTCCACAACCGCGATTTTCAATCCAGTTATGGAAAAAAGTTTAAAATATTTACAAGTTCAACCAGATAATGGCGCAATTTCACAAGTTGCCCCAGAGTTACAAGTACAATCAGGAAACATGCCTGCTTTGATTAATCAAAATGTTTCGACGGCTCAAACGCTGCTGAATCAATTGGGGATACAACCAATTATTTTAGGGAGTGGGGGAACGGTCATTCACCAATCACACCCAACAAATGATACGATTCGTTCAAATGAACGGATTATCTTGATGACTAATAGCAGTGAATTCAACATGCCAAGTTTATCAGGGTGGTCATATAGTGATGTCCAAGCGTTGGCGATGATTAGTAATGTAAACATCGAAATTCAAGGAAATGGTTCGGTTAAGGCCCAATCAGTTCCACCAAATACATCGATAAAATCAGGTGATACGCTGACTGTTACGCTCCAATAAAAGTAAAAAAAACGTTTTGTGAGAGCAAACGTTTTTTTTTTAGTGAAAATCTTGTATAATTGGACGTGATACATTTACAAGCGAAAGAAGGAACAACAAAATGGAATTATCTGTTATTTTACTGGCGTTTGCCATAACACTCGTTTTAGGGACATATGGAATCCCATATTTACAAAAAATTAAAGCAGGCCAATCAATTCGTGAGGAAGGGCCACAATCACATTTAACAAAAGCGGGAACGCCAACAATGGGTGGACTCTTCTTTATGATTGCGAGTATTTTTTCAAGTGTTGTTTATTTACTTATTTTTAGTTCTGGAGCAGTGCAAGCATATTTATTGTTAGCTGTTTTTGTGGCTTATATGGGGATTGGTTTTTTCGATGATTACATTAAAGTCATGGCGAAGCAAAATCTAGGTTTAACGGCAATTCAAAAATTATTGATTCAAATGGCCGTTGGTGTAGCCTTTTCAATGATTTTGATGCAAACTGGTTTGGCGACAACTGTCAATTTAGGCTTTATGACGATTGATTTTGGAATCTTTTATCCATTATTAGCGACATTTTTACTTGTTGGGTTTTCAAATGCGACAAATCTAACAGATGGATTAGACGGATTACTTGGTGGAACGGGAGCCATCGCTTTCTTCGCCTTTGGATTTTTAGCATTATTCTTTGGTCGGATTGATGTTGCAATTATCTGCTTTGCTGTTTTCGGGAGTTTACTCGGATTCCTTGTTTTCAATTTCAATCCTGCAAAAGTCTTCATGGGTGATACAGGATCATTAGCTTTAGGCGGATTGTTAGCAGCGGTTGCGATTATGTTGAAATTAGAAGTTGTTTTATTAATTATTGGTTTAGTCTTTGTGATTGAAACTGCTTCAGTTATGTTACAAGTGAGTTATTTCAAAATTACTAAAGGGAAACGCTTGTTTAAGATGAGCCCGATCCATCATCATTTTGAATTATCAGGTTGGAGCGAAGTAAAAGTCGTAACAGTTTTTTATACAGTAAGCATTATTTGTGCGATTG
>JBOFSL010000276.1:0-14329 GCA_051651525.1 Culicoidibacterales bacterium
GTTGCCGTATCATGGTGCGTGACTAATATGCCACGAATACTTGGCTCACTTGCTAATATTTGTGCAATTGCTTGCGGATCGGCCGCTGTTCCATCCGCAAATGTTAACTTCGTTACTTTTAATTCGTTGCGTTGTGCAATTTTGGCAAAAACTTCGCCAAAATACCCGATACTCACAACGAGCACATGGTCACCTTTCGCAAATAAATTTAGCACTGCCGCTTCCATTGCGAGTGTCCCCGAACCAGCCATAACCATTACAGGCATTGTTGTTTGGAAACTATATTGTAATTTTGATTGCATTCGCTGCATTAAGTCAGCAAATGCTTTCCCGCGGTGATGCATAAATGGTTGACTCATCGCTTCCATCCATTCAGGTTTGACCATAACTGGTCCAGGTGTAAACAAACGTGTGTAGTTCATACAGCATCTCCTTTTTTTATTCATTTTATTTGCATTCATTGTATCATATTTTCTCATGTTTTTTTTATTTCAAGTTATTTTTGAGCATTTATCCAATTCCTTTATAACTTTGCAAAAAGAAATCATTCAACTCATATACTTCTCTTTATTTTATTAAGTTTTTATTCACTTTAACTTGAATTTGATGTGGTGTATTCACAAAAAAAACATCACTTTAACAGGTGATGTTGATTTTTTGACTATTTTTGATTGGCTAATTCACGAACATAGGCACTAAAAGTTCCTGTTGGCGGCATAAATCCTTGGACTTCATACGTATTTGATGCTTCATCATAGCGAAATTCACGCAAAATTGTCTGTCGCTGTAAGCGATGATGCCAATCAAGTTGTTCTGGTTTGAGTCTAAAATGGTAGGCTTCAAACAGTTGACAAAGCCGAGCTTCAATTGCTAAGCCTAAACGTTCGATATCACTTGGGTCTTGTGCACTCATCCGCAAATGATGCAATTGACGTGGTAAAAATGTTTCCGGAATGCAATCGTTTTTATTGTATACCGTTAACGTTGGAATTTGATCAGCTTCGAGTTCAGCTAATAATTGCTCAACTGTTTGTTCATGACCAACATAATTCGCATTCGCCCCATCAACAATATGTAATAATAAATCGGCAGCTTTTGCCTCTTCAAGTGTAGAACGGAAGGCTGCAATAACACGTGTCGGTAAATCTTGAATAAATCCAACTGTATCTGCTAAAATTACGACCATCCCACACGGCAAGACACACTGCCGCGCTAATGGATCAAGCGTCGCAAATAATTTATCTTCCGCAAATGAATGCCCTTTACTGAGTTGATTGAAAATCGTTGATTTCCCAGCATTCGTATACCCAATCAACGCAATTTGGAAGTGTTCACCGGATTTTCGCTGCTCACGTTGGCGATCGCGATGTTTTGGACTTTCGCTAACTCTTCGCGAATATCTTCTAATTTCCCGACAATATGACGGCGATCAGTCTCTAATTTTGATTCCCCTGGTCCACGTGTCCCAATTCCACCCCCTAAACGCGACAATTGTTCACCTTGACCACGTAAGCGCGGTAATAAGTACTCAAGCTGCGCCAATTCGACTTGCAAACGACCTTCTTTCGTCCGGGCCCGTTTGGCGAAAATATCTAACACGAGCTGGGTGCGATCGATGACTTTACATGATTCCGATAACACGGCTTGTAAATTCCGGACTTGAGTTGGTGATAATTCCGTATTGAAAATGACAGTATCGGCTTCAAGTTCTTGCACCATTTGGTGTAATTCTTCAAGCTTTCCTGAACCTAAATACGTTTTGGCATTGACCCGTTCGGCTTTTTGGGTCATCACTAAGACGACTTGCCCATCTGCGGTCGTCGTTAAGCGCGTTAATTCTTCAAGTGAATATGCAAATTGCGTATCTGATTGTGTCGTTTGAACTCCGACTAAAATAACGTGTTCTTGTTTCATGTTGATTCCTACTTTCTAAATCAGTTTCAGAAACTCTTGCCAAAGTTGCTGTGCTAATTGAGCTTTTGCTACTTTTGGTAAGCTAATTTCTGTCTTGGCCGTGATTACTGTCGCTTGGTGTAATTGCTGATTAAAATGAGCCAAGTCATTCGCGACAATCACATCCGCATTTTTGCGAATCAGTTTGCCCCGTGCATTTTCCAGATGGTTTTCGCTTTCCGCCGCAAAACCTATGAGTAATTGATGGACTTTTTTCTGACCAAGGGTTGCTAAAATATCAATACTCCGTTCAAGCTCAAGGGTCAGCGTATCACCAGTTTTTTTAATTTTTTGTGTGGCGACGGTTTTCGGTTTATAATCCGAGACAGCAGCATTCATAATTGCGATGTCGCTATAAGTAAATTCGGCATCACATGCCTCAAACATTTGTTCCGGTGTTTCGACCCGGACAATGTTCACACCAGCTAAATCAGGGAGGCTACTTGGGCCTAAGACAAGGGTCACTTCCCCACCGAGGGCATGGGCTTGGCGAGCAAGCTCGTAGCCAAGTGTCCCTGAAGCGGTATTGGAAATATAGCGAATCGGATCAAGATAGACGCGCGTTGGTCCTGCGGTAATTAAGACGCGCTTTTGACTCAGCGGGCGTTGTTGCATCCACTGCGTAATGCGCTCAACAATTGCCTCGGGTTCTGGTAAACGCCCAATCCCTTCAACTCCACATTTAAGCATCCCCACTTCTGGTTGCATAAATTGGTGACCAAACCGCTCAAGGAGTTGTTGATTTGCTTGGAAAATTGGATTTTCATACATGTGTGTATTCATCGCTGGAATCAATAACACTGGCTGCTTGCTTGCTGCTAACACTGTCGAGGCCAAATCATCGGCAATTCCATGAGCCATTTTCCCAACGAGATTAAAACTTGCCGGGACGACAATGACCGCATCACTTTTTTGCGCCAAATCAATATGGGTCACGCCACTACTTTCATCAAAAAAATCGGTATACATGTGCTTTGCGCCGATGATTGCTTCAAGTTGAGGATAGTCAACTAAACTTTGCGCACTTGCTGTCAAGACACAGTTTAATTCATAGTGACCTGTTGCGAGTAATTGCTCGCAAAGTTGGACCATCTTCACTATCGCAATTGAACCGGTCATAATTAAGGTTAGTCGCTTTTTCATTGATTTTCCTCCGCAAAAATTGCACTCCCAACGCGAATCATTGTACTCCCGGCTTCAAGGGCAATTTGCCAATCGTGGCTCATCCCCATTGAGAGTGTCGTAAACGCTGGGCTCACTGTTGGTAATTGCTGACACGTGTGAAAGAGTGTCTGCATTTGCTCAAAGTAAGGCCGTGTCGCTTCCGCTGAAACGTATGGTGCCATTGCCATTAAGCCACAGACGCGAATATTCGGACAATGGTCGGCAAGATATTGTAAAAACGGTTCGACAGCAGTAACTGCAAGTCCATGTTTATTTTCCTCATTGCCAATATTGACCTCGACGAGGCAATCAATCACGCGGTCGGCTTTTTTTGCCTGTTTTTGAATTTCATTGGCTAAACTTTCGCGATTAAGCGACTGAATCATCCTTACTTTATCAATAATATAGCGGACTTTATTTGTTTGTAAATTACCAATCAAATGCCAATTGACATCAGTTGTTTGCAAAGCTTCAAATTTTGTCAATAATTCTTGGGCGCGGTTTTCCCCAAAATCCCGGACTCCCGCATCATATGCACGCTGCATGTTTTCAATCGTTACCGTTTTTGTGACGGCAACTAGCGTTTGCGTTGGACATTGGGCTAAAATTGTTTCAATCTGTTTCTCAATCATAACGGACTCCTTTAAATTTTGTAGCTTTAGTATACCATTTTTGTGAACAAACGCGAAGAACCCACAAAAAAAACTACCAAACATTGCCGTGCTCAAGTGCTGAGTAGTTGCTATTTTCCTGATGGAGTGCTTAACCCCTACCTAAAGCAATAGGGCTTGCTGCTCCTGTTTTTTTGTAAAAGTAACTATTTTCATCCAATCTTGTTTTAAAAGAAAAAAGGGTTTTTATTTTTTTTAATAAAATGAATTTTTGTAATTAAATACTTGCAAAAAATAAACGTAAATGATAATATGATTTCATAAAAGCTAGAGAGGAGGCGTATCATTAGTTTTTTTTAAAAATTATAAATGTCACCTAGATGAAAGTATTTTAAAAGATGAAAAAATTCAAATTATTTAGTATCCTTGTTAGCTTTTGTCTACTGGCAACCACGAATTTCACTGTATTGGCCAATACCGATATTGATTTCAACAACAAATTAACTAACGGCCAAAATATTGCCTACATGATTCACCCAGGTGTCGAATATACGCAATCAATTCCAAATGCAGTCCAAAAATTAATGTACCCTTCAGGACTGACTAACAACCTTGTTTTAAATCGTACGACTAACTATACAACATCAAAATTAGATTTTTATCAGGAACGTGTAGTCAATAATATCAATGCTTATGCCCGTGTATTTAGAAAAAATACTGCTGGTGCCTATTATAACTCAACATCACAAATGGATTCACTCGACTGGATTTATGGCGAGGTTTTTTTAAATGATTATAGAATGGTTGGTTACTCAAACACAGTTCGTGAAGCAATTATTATCCATGAAATGCTACATGTCTACGGATGTAAAGATATCACGAATTCAGCATCAATTATGTACATGTATACACCACTAGCCACAGGTGTTACTTCTGATGCAAACCGTGTTTTGAATAATAAATATTAAGAAAGGTGGCATTAACATGAAAACATTACTCTCTGGAATGGTCATTGCTACAGTACTATTAAGTGCTTGTGGAAGTACAACTGCAGCAATCGATGTCACAAAAGCAAGTATTCCCACAAGTCAAGCGCTCACAGTACAACCGGAAATTTTTGGAACAATGGAAATGAGTACCAGCTTAGCTTACGAGCCAACTGCGCAAAATTTACTCAACGATGCCACAAGTGTTATTAAAGTCAAAGTTACCGGTCTTGGTGATGCTCAGTTTGTTGATGGTGTTGGTTTTAGTACGGAACCACAAACACCGATTGAGTTTGAACTACTTGAAACAGTCAGCGGTCAAACATTGGCGAGCGATGCCAAAATTTATGCCAGTGGTGGTTTAGTCTCGCTCGCAGAAATGGTTCGAGCGTTATCACCTGAACAAATTGCAAAAATGGAAATCGATACGCTCACGCCACAACAACAAGCAGAACAATTCATGTTGTATCGTAGCGACTATGATGTCGAACTCACAATTGGACAAACCTATCTTTTCTTAGTTGCACAACAAGTAAATGGTGATTACTCATTGCTCCTCAATGGTTATAGCATATTTACACCAAATGATGCCACTACCTTTGGCAGTGATATCACAGCCACAAATGTGCTAAGCCAAGAAGTGTATACCTTTAATCACGAATAATCTCAATCAGAGCGCCTCAATTTGAAGCGCTCTTTTTTCATGTATTCACGCGTACAACAAAAAAGCTGCCTTCTCTAACAAGAAAGGCAGCACCAACACACTTCATTTAATTAGGCTATCATTCAGCCTTTGTTTTCGCTTGTTGTTTGATCGCTTGACTATTTTGACGCACGATTATCGTCACAAACGCTGTTGCCAGCGCAAAGAACGCGACAAGGAGTGCCACTTGGTGATTGAATAACTCTAAACTCGCACCAAAGAGTAATTGCCCAAGTGGAATACACACCGTTGCAAAAGCAGCACCGAAAGCACTCACTTTCCCCAGCATTTCTCGGCTTGTTTGGACTTGTACATACGTATTCGTAATCACATTTGCGATTCCTAAAATCAACATAATCCCCATGCCACCAATCGTGAAAATTACCAAACTCCAACTAACTAGCATTCCTCTTTCCGCACCGAAAATCGCACCACTCATCAACAACATCAACACACTAATGCCAAACAAAATCCGATGGACTTGCGTGACTGCAATCATTCGTGGCCACAAGCTAATCACCAACGCACCAACAATCATTCCGAGTGCAATCAGCCCTTCGGCAAGACCATACACTTGCGAACTGAAGCCAAAGGTAATTTTAATAATATATGGTGCTCCAACCGAAAATAACGGTACAAGAAATAAATTAAATAACCCTGCTGTACCAACCATTCGTAAAATGATTGGTTGGTCTTGACGTAAATAGCGATAGCTCGCTTGCATATCTGTTTGAAAAAGTTTGCGGATTGATTGCTTTTGTTGTGAGTAGCAATGCGGTATCTGCAAGGCACATTCTAACAATGCTGAGGCGAAAAAGCTGATGAAATTAATGACTAAAATAACTTTAATTCCAAAAAAACCATACAGTACCCCAGCTAAAATTGGGCCAATAAAATTCGCGAGCGATGAAACTTGATAGACAAGTCCATTCGTCGTCAATAACTGCTCCTCATTCACTAGAACTGGTAAACTCGCTGTAACTGTTGCTTGATAAATCGTTGAAACGGCCGAAAGGATAATCATCACCAAGGCAATCACAGCGACTTGATCTTGATGCCAACTAATCAGCAACAAGTAGCAAAGAATTACCGCCGCACTCACTAAATCTAAACTAATCATTACTTTCCGCTTATTGGCACGATCAGCAATCATTCCCGCAATTGGTGCGAAAATGACAATTGGAATCATTGATAACGCGAGGATTGTCGCAAAAATACTCGCCGAGCCCGTCAAATCTAATAAATATAAAGAGAGTGCAAATCGTTGGATTGCACTCCCAAATAACGAAATAATTTGTCCAGTAATCAGAATCAGGACATTTCGATTTTGTAACACTGTTTTCATTTATTTCCCTCATGTTGCAAGCTGAAATCAACACAAATTGGATACTGACCAGTTTCATCAAGCTGTAACTTCGCTTGAATTCCGTATAATTGTTCAAGATTCGCTTCCGTAATCACCTCAAGTGGTCGGCCAGCAAAGACTTGCTTCCCGGCTTTCAAACCAATAATATGATCAGCAAATTTCGTGGCATTATTCAATTCATGTAAAACAATTACAATTGTGCGTTTTTGCTCACGATTCAACCGCTGTAAAAGTGTCAACACTTCAAGCTGATGGGCCATATCTAAATATGTCGTTGGTTCATCTAACACGAGAATTTCGGTTTCTTGTGCTAAAGCCATTGCAATCCACGCCCGTTGACGTTGCCCACCGGAAAGTTGATCAACACTCCGTTCCGCAAATTCACTCATACCCGTCACCTCAAGTGCCCATTGAATCATTTTATAATCATGTTCACTCATGCCTGTCAACAACTTTTGATACGGAAACCGACCATAGCCAACTAGTTCTTTGACTAATAACCCAGGTGGGACGACGGGACTTTGAGGAAGCACCGCCATTTTCTGGGCAATCGCTTTTGGCGCAAGTGCTTTAATATTTTCACTATTAATATGAATTTCACCCGTTTTCGGCTTCAAAATGCGCGCAATTGTTTTTAATAGCGTTGATTTCCCACACCCATTCGTGCCGATAATCATCGTAATTTTTTCCTTTGGGATTTCAACATTGAGTTGATCAAGTATCAAGACATCATCATATCCAACTGATAAATTTTTGGTAACAATCGTAGCTTCCATGCTGTTACTCCTTCATTTTCAACATTAAATAAATAAAATATGGGACCCCAACAATTGAGATTGTAATCCCAACAGGAATTTCAATCGGTGAGAAGAGATTGCGTGAAATTGCATCCGCAAAGATAATAATAATTGCACTAATCAAGCCGGCAGCCGGAATTAATCGCCGATGAATTGGACCAACAAGTTTACGACCCAATTGCGGACCTAACAGCCCTAAAAAGGCAATATTCCCTGCGACAGCTGTACTTGCTGCTGCTAAAGCAACCGCAAAAAAGAGAAATTTCCGTCGAGTACTTTCCACCCGAATTCCAAGACCTGTTGCTAATTCATCGCCTAAATCCAAAATATCGAGTGAGCGACTTTCAAGTACCGTCCACGCACAAAACAGCCCAACAATCGGTAAAATCAACCAAAAAAATTGCCAGCTACTGCCCCAAAGGCTTCCACTAATCCAAGTTAACGCCTGATTGTAATCGCCCTTTGATAATGTTAATTGGAACAACGTGATCACTGCATTTAAACCAGCATTGATACCAATTCCAATCAAAATCAACCGCGTTGGCGCAATACCTTTTTGGTAACTCAGTGCATAGATCGCCACCGCTGCTACTAACGCACCAAGAATTCCTGCAAAAGGCATGAGGTAAATTGCCCAATCACCTAACTGGCTATAGTAACTCGTCGTACTCATCACAATAACTAACACAACAGCGAGTGCTGCTCCAGCATTAATTCCGATAATTCCTGGTTCGGCCAGCTCATTTTTGGTCACACTTTGTAAGATACATCCTGCTGTTGATAAAGCAACACCGACCAAGACAGCGACTGCAATCCGTGGTAAGCGCAACTGGAAAATAGTTGTCTCTTGGACGTTCGTTCCATTCCCGCTCAACGTTTGCATAATTTCAGGGAGACTTATTTGGTAAGTTCCCCAACTGAGACTAAACGCAATGACTGCGATTAAGACAGCAGTCAATATTCCCAATACTATCATAAACCGTTTTTTCATCATACACTTCGCTCTTTTCTAACCATCCAAATGAAGAATGGTACACCGATTAATGTCGTAAACAAGCCAATTGGTGTCTCGTATGGTTGATCAACTAAACGAGCTAAGACGTCTGACCACACCAATAATGCTCCACCGAGTAAAAATGACAGTGGTAAAATAATCCGATAATCTTGTCCAACTACCTTACGAATCATATGCGGAACAATCAAGCCAACAAATGCAATATTACCAGCGACACTCACGCTAATTGCACACATTGGAATAATCAATAACAGTGTTAAAATCCGAATTTTTATCGGATTTTCACCAAGACCAATCGCGACATCTTCACCTAAATTAACAATATTAATCTTTGGTGCTAACAAGAGTGCTGCAATCGTACAAAGCCCACCAATGATGAACAACAACTGTACACTTTGCCAATCTGCTGTCCGAAAGCCACCACTAATCCAGAACGCAAGATTTTGCGAACGATTCGTCAACAAAGCAATCACTGAAGCGAGCGAAATGAAAAACGTACTTAACGCTGTTCCTGCTAATAATAATCGTGATACATTCATACTCCGAGTTTGTTGCATTGTGAAAATCAAAACAATTCCACCACTGAGCATTGCGCCAATAAACGCCGCCATACTCGTACTGAATAACCCTGAAAAACTAGGGATTGCGTAGCCAATTGCGATTGCGAGTGTCGCTCCTTGGGTAATACCCATCAGCGATGGTTCAGCAATTGGGTTGCGTGTGACACCTTGCATCATCGCACCACTCATCCCTAATAAACCGCCAACAAGTAAAGTACTTAATGCTCGTGGAATCCTGATATCACGCACAAGTTGCATTTCTAATTCAGATTGATAATCGAAAATACTCGCAATAACCGTTGAAAATGAAATGTTTTTTGCTCCCGCTGAAACAGCCACAAATAGCCCAATTGCGACTGCAACCAAACAAAAGCTCACAATCCAAACAATTTTTTTATTCATTGTTTGCTGATAATAAATTTTCAATTTCGTTCATAAAATCAAGACGTCCGATTGGGCTATAGCCGATGTTAAAGTATGGACTTGCTGCTAATTCGACAACATTTCCTGCTTGGACTGCTGAAATATTTTGCCAAATTGGATTCGCTAATAATTCAGCTAAATCTTCATCGGTACCAATTGCTAAAATTTCATCAGCTTCAATCGCTGATAAACCTTCATATGAAACAACTGGCAAGCTGACATCAACTTGTTCTGGCATTCCAACTGGTTTTGCTAAGTCAAGATCTTCGTATAATACGCTTCCTAAGCCAGCACCATCAAAAACGAAATGCGAACCAGCACTTGCTAAAAATGCTAAGTAGGTTGTGTCTTCACCATTCGCGGCTTTGATTGCAGCACCCACTTCAGCTGCTTTTGCATCATACTCAGCTAGCCAAGCTTGCGCTACTTCAACACGATCCATCACGGTCGCCACATTCAGTAAATCTGCTCGCCAATCCATTTGCGTTAATTCAATCATCACCGTTGGCGCGACTGCCGATAATTGCTCATACATTTTCTCTTGCATCGTTGAGATAATAATTAAGTCTGGCTCTAAAGCGAAGACCGCTTCAATATCCATTGTATCTTGATAACTATACCCAAGAATTTCAGCTCCAGCTAATTCGTCTTCTAAGTATGTTGGTAATTTCGTATAGTCATAGCCATCACTATTCGCTGTTCCAACAACATCAAAGCCAAGTAATGATAACGTATCACTTGCTCCACTTAAATCAGCAATTCGTTGCGGATCAACAGGGATTTCAACATTTCCTTTTACATCTTGAACAACACGCATTTCAACTGTTGTTGCTTCTTCGCTTGTGCTACTTCCACAAGCAACTAAAGTTACCGCCAGCATCATTGTGCCTACCATTGAAAATAATTTTTTCATCATAATCTACTCCTTTGAATCCGTATGATTTTGAATTAAAACAACAAAATAAAAAAAGGCGCTTGCTTTTTTTGAAAGCAAAACACCTTTTTAAATAACCTTTATTTGAAACTTAAATGCCTGGCTTACCAAACGTGTTCAGTCACTTTGGTGATTTTTCTGTATAAGTTTGAAAATCGCCAAAGCTACCACCTAGCTACCGTAAGCCGTTACTGACTTGATTACGTGTTATTGAGCATCGGTGTCAAACACTTAGGTTTATTCGTCCATTGATAAGACGGCCATGAATGCTTCTTGTGGAACGTCAACGTTTCCGACTGATTTCATGCGTTTTTTACCGGCTTTTTGTTTTTCAAGCAACTTACGTTTACGTGAGATATCTCCTCCGTAACATTTCGCTAAAACGTTTTTACGTAACGCTTTAATTGATGAACGAGCGATAATTTTCCCACCGATTGCTGCTTGAATTGGCACTTCAAACTGGTGACGTGGGATTACCTCTTTCAATGTTTCAGTAATAATCTTTCCACGATCATGCGCAAAGTCACGGTGAACAATAACAGCAAGTGCATCTAAACGTTCAGAGTTCAAGAGGATTTCCATCTTCACAAGGCGTGATTGTTTGTAGCCAATCATTTCATAGTCAAATGACGCATATCCTTTTGTTCCTGATTTTAGACGATCGAAGAAGTCATACACGATTTCCGCTAACGGCATTTCATACACAATTCGCACACGTGTTTCATCAATGTAATCCATTCCGACATACTCCCCACGTTTACGTTGGCATAATTCCATAATTGGCCCAACATATTCAGTTGGTGTCATGATTGTTGCACGCACATATGGTTCTTCAATTTTATCGATTACCTGAGCATCAGGCATTGCTGCAGGATTATCAACAATAATATTATTTCCATTTGTCAATGTTACATGGTAAATAACACTTGGTGCTGTCGCGATTAATTCAAGATTGAATTCACGCTCAAGACGTTCTTGGATAATTTCCATGTGGAGTAATCCTAAAAATCCACAACGATATCCAAATCCTAACGCTTGTGACGTTTCTGGCTCAAATTGTAACGCTGAATCACTTAATTGCAATTTCTCTAACGCATCACGAAGATCGTTGTAACGTGCTGTATCAATTGGATATAATCCACAAAAGACCATTGGATTCAATTTGCGATATCCATCAAGTGCTTCTTCCGCTGGATTATTTGCATCAGTAATTGTATCACCAACGTTTACGTCTTTAATGTTCTTAATTGAACATGCGACATATCCTACTTCACCGGCGATTAATTCGTCTTTTTTGATCTCAGTTGGTGTTGTTACCCCAAGTTCAACAATTTCGTACTCAGCTCCTGCTTGCATCATGCGAATTTTTTGACCTTTACGCATTGTTCCTTCCATAATTCGCACTGAAGCAATAATTCCACGGTACGCATCGAAATACGAGTCGAAAATTAACGCTTTTAACGGTGCTTCAGGATCTCCGATTGGAGCTGGGACATGCTCAACGACAGCTTCAAGAATTTCTTCAATTCCGATTCCTGATTTAGCCGATGCTAACACCGCATACTCAGTATCAAGACCTACTAAGTCTTCGATTTCCGCTTTTACGCGTTCTGGTTCCGCACTTGGCAAGTCAATTTTATTGATAACTGGAATAATCTCTAAATCATTATCAATTGCTAAATAAACGTTTGCTAACGTTTGCGCTTCAACACCTTGAGCAGCATCGACAACAAGTAATGCACCTTCGCATGCTGCTAATGAACGTGAAACTTCATACGTGAAATCGACGTGTCCTGGTGTATCGATTAAGTGGAATAAATAATCTTTTCCATCTTTTGCCGTATACGTTAATTGGACAGCATTTAATTTGATTGTGATTCCACGCTCACGTTCAAGTTCCATTGAATCAAGTAATTGGGCCTTCATATCGCGTGACTTTACTGTTCCTGTTGATTCAAGAATGCGGTCAGCCAAAGTTGACTTTCCGTGGTCGATATGGGCAATGATTGAAAAGTTACGCATACGTGACTGTAACTCTAATTTTTGCTCTTTCGTCATTTTGCTCATATATCTTCACTACTTTCGTTTCAAAAATTTCTCTGTGACTGTCTGGGTTCGTTCATGTTCAATCGCACATGTTTGCTTCCATGTTCATGTCAGACCGACAAACGACAGACTTCGCTACCCATTATACCAATTTTCGCTGTGAATTTATAGCAGATTTTTTCGTTTGTCCAGATTATTTTTCGATTCATTACGAGCTATGTTTTGCTTTCGTTGTTATTTAGTTGTTTTAATTCAAAATCATTACGATTTATCACTTCGTAATGATAACGATTAAAATGCAAAATGTCAACGATTTATTGCAGTGATTTTGGTAAGAAAATAATAATTTTTTGAAGTATAGTGTGTGATAATCACAAGTCGCAGAATCGGACTATCGAGGAGGCTGAGCGGAATTGGCGAGCATGCTACTCGCCAATTGTCTACTTTTGTTCCCCCATCATTGTCCGTGTCGTGACATAATCAGCGAGATACAACTGATAAATTTTAGTCTACTTAAACCAAGTATCAAAACGGTGTCGTTGTAATGACGAGTAACATTATTCCCACAAATACTAATTCTAATGTTATAAAATCACAGCTCACATAAAGTAGTTGACGCATTTTCTTCACAGTACTCTCCATATTAATTAAATAAAATTCCTAAATCGTTTTAATTCGAGGCAAGTCAGTCAAATATTCAGCTTATTTCGTAATTATTGTGTTTTAAATTTAATTAACTAAAGTTTTACTGTACTTTTTTTCTAAATGATTTATATATCTCGTTACTTTCTCAAACAAACTAGCGAAAGGCATGAATGAACATCACCAAAAATTATGCCTTTTACTTGTGACTGGTCGACGTTTTCCTTTTAAAATCAGATCAAAAAAAAGTTTTTTGTTAAAAACGCAAATTGACTCTTGCTATTTTCTGCCATTTTATCTATAATTGTTCGTGGCGGTAAAATTTATTATTGAATCAAACCAGAAATTTTGTTAAAATGCAAACGTTGACACGTTAATACCGGAGGTGAACGGAATGGCAAATATTAAGTCACAAGTTAAACGTATTAAAACGAATGAAAAACGTCGTTTATCAAATCAGGCTTTCAAATCTTCAATGCGTACAGCAGTGAAGAACGTTGAAAAAGCGATTTTAGCTAATGATAAAGATGCTGCAACAACAGCATTAGTACTAGCGTATAAAAAATTAGATACAGCTGCTACTAAAGGAATTGTACACCCTAACTTCGCTGCGCGTAATAAATCTCGCTTAGCATCAAAAGTAAACGGACTATAATTTCATTAGGCACCCCTCGAGGGTGCCTTTTTATTTTGACCTATGAATTACGATTGATTCTACGCAACTATCAAAAAAAGCTGAATGGCACGATGACTTTTAAGTCATTTTCCACTCAGCTTTTTTATCTTGTTTGTTACACTTGAAAAGCAATGATTTCGTGCGTTGTCACATCAATATTTTGTAGTTTAGTCGGTTGTTTCGTTAACGTCTGTGTTTTTAAATATTGCTCTGCTTTCTTCGAAGCATCTTCGAATGTTACCCCCATAATGTGATAGCCATAATCAATTAGCTCTAACACTACCCCGTCGATATCTTTTGTCATTTTTGCATAAATTGTTTGTGCCATTTTTTGTTCCTCCAAATTTTTTTGTACTCTCATTATCTCGAATTATACAGCAATGTACAGCGTTTCCAGCCAAAAAAATTTTTTTTAATCGTGCTATCTATACAGACAATCTCAGTTGTGAACAT
>JBOFSL010000277.1:0-4073 GCA_051651525.1 Culicoidibacterales bacterium
ATGCATTGGCGCGGTTATTACCAAACGCGTATGAAAAAGATCAGTTAATTAGTGATGAACTCAAAGCCTATTATGAGTATGCGGAACTCAAAAATGAACCGTGGGACGGTCCGGCTGGTGTAATTGTCTGTGATGGAAAAACGTTAGTTGCGACATTAGATCGCAATGGACTACGACCATTCCGCGTGATGACGACACAAACACAGCTAATTTTAGCTTCAGAAATTGGAGTCCTCGATACACCACTAACGGAAATTGAGACAGCAACACGAGTGCAAGCGAGTGAATTACTGTGTTTTGATTTAACAACAGGCGTCCTGACAACTGATAATCAGACGAAACAAAGGTTAGCTCGGCAACAGCCGTACCGCGAATGGTTACAAGCAGTTGAAAAAACTATCCTTGCGCAAATCAGTGTCCCACAAGGCGAATATCTTGATTATGACCAAAAATACAAGTATACGAAAAGTGAATTTGATAATGAATTGCGCTCACTCATTGAAACTGGTGAAGAAGCAATCGGTTCATTCCCGCATACTGCACAATTACCGATGTTGCAACCGCAAGCCTCCCTTTTGTTTGATTATGTGAAGCAAAATTTTGCACAAGTGACGAATCCGCCGTTAGATTCGTTACGCGAACATTCGATTTTCTCAACAGCAGTGCGGTTGACGGCAATTCAAAGTTTACAAGACGAAGCATTAACACGACCACTGTATTACTTTGATTCACCAATTTTGACGGAAAATCAATACGCGGCTCTTGTGAGTGAAGTTGCTTTTATGCCAACGACGATTTCACTGCAATATCAAGGTGATTTAGCAACGGCGATTGCTCAATTGCAACAAACCATGTTAGCAGCCTTAGCGACAAATACCGCGTTAATCGTGCTTGATGATCAAGGTCTAGGAAAAGCAATTCCAAGTGTCTTAGCAACGAGTATTGCGCATAATTTATTTGTTGAAGCTGGAAAACGCCTGAGTGTTCGACTTGTTATTCGTTGTGCTGATGCGAGATTACCACTGCATTTTGCGCAGTTACTTGCTTTCGGCGCAGATGTAATCTATCCGTACTATGCCTATGCCTACTTAAGTAAGCAAACCGAAACACCATTAGCAGCGCTAGAACACTACCGTAACGGGTGTAATAAAACATTGCTGAAGTTGATGGCGAAAATGGGTGTTGCCACTGTAGCGGCGTATCGTGGCTCGAAAGTGTTTGAAGTTGTCGGACTTGATGCTGAACTTACAGCGTATTTTACGGAAAAACCACCATTATTTGGCGGAATTTCACTAAATGAGCTTGATGCAAGTTTAGCAAGTGTTGATGAAGTACATACGAAAAAGTGGAATGAATACATGAATACCGATTCAACCTACATGACACATGCCTATTCAAAACTTTTTATCAAAGATGTCAAAGCCAGTTTGCAAAATCAAGATTACGAGCAGTTTGTGCAAGTGACTGAAAATGAACGCGAACGCGAAGTGAACTTACGCGATTGCTTTAGTTATCAACAATCACCGATTGCTTTGGAACAAGTTGAATCAGAAGCTGAGATTATCCGTCACTTTGTTGGCTCGGCCATGTCATATGGTGCACTATCAATTGAAGCACATACAACCATTGCGACAGCATTCAATGAATTAGGAGCGAGTTCAAATAGTGGAGAAGGCGGCGAATTACCTGAGCGATTCCGCACTAATGATGGTTCAAAAGTGAAGCAAGTCGCTTCAGGGCGATTTGGCGTAACGTATGATTATTTACGGAGTGCTGATGAAATCCAAATCAAAATGGCGCAAGGCGCAAAACCAGGTGAAGGTGGTCATTTACCAAAACAAAAAGTGGATGATTCAATTGCGCGCGTTCGACATACAAAACGTGGTGTCAATTTAATTTCACCACCACCACATCATGATATTTATTCAATTGAAGATTTAGCCCAGTTGATTTATGACGTGCAAACGACGAATCCGCACGCGCTTGTTAGTGTGAAGTTAGCATCACTGTTCAATGTTGGGACAATTGCTAATGGGGTTGTCAAAGCAGGTGCACAAAAAGTGATTATTTCTGGATTCAATGGTGGGACAGGAGCTTCGGCGAAGTCATCACTGAAAGGAACAGGAATGCCGTGGGAGTACGGGTTATACCAAACGCACAAAAGTTTACAAGCGAATCATGTTCGTAACCAAACCTTTATCCAAGTCGATGGGCAAATTAAATCAGGTTATGATGTTATTTCCGGGGCAATTTTAGGTGCGGATGAGTTTGGTTTAGGTACAATGTCACTCATTGGTGTCGACTGTATTGGTTGTAAAATGTGTCATACGAATAAATGTCCAAAAGGAATTACAACTCAGGACCTGAAATTACGGACACGTTTTAAGACAGATCCAACGCTCTTGAAAACATATTTGCAGTACTTGGCACGTCAAACACGTGAACTATTAGCAAGTCTTGGGGTGCAATCATTACGTGAACTTCGCGGACGGACGGATTTATTAATCGTTCCAGAAAAAGCTGGGATTGATTTACCATGGTTAACACCGGCACCGGAAGTAGCAACTGTGCAGTTACAACCGCGCGAGTTCAACCAAGATAAGCTAATTGAGGGAACAACGAATACGATTACCAACATTCAACGCACACTAGGTGTCAATCAACAAAGTGAGCATTCACAAGTGATTCATACAGCGGGATATGCTGGACAAAGTTATGGTGCGTTTATAACTGATAAAATGACATTAATTCATACCGGATATGCGAATGATTATGTTGGAAAAGGTTTAAGCGGGGGAATGATTCAAATCCACAGTGATGAAACAACAAAAAATCGTCTCTTTCAGGAGCCTGAAGCAATCAATCAGCACTTTATTGCCGGCAATACCATTTTATATGGTGCAACATCAGGAACGTGTTTCATCGAAGGTCGAACAGGAGAACGTTTTGCTGTCCGTAATTCTGGAGCAATTGCGTTAAATCACGGCATGGGTGTGCACGCGTGTGAATATATGACTGGCGGAATCGTCGTCAGTCTTGGTGATGTCGATCAAAACATCGGAGCGGGTATGACCGGTGGGCTACTCTTTGCCTATAAACCAAGCCAACTAGTAGCGAAATTAAGTAGCGATGTCCAAGCGTATGCCGTAACTGAGACACATGCAATAACGTTACAAACAATCTTACAAACATATGTAGAAAAAACGAACAACGAGTATGCAAGCCGAATTTTAGCGAACTATGCACAAGAAGTGAACAACTTCACGCTTATTACCTCAGCAGAATACTATAATCTGAGTATCTAATTTTTGTGCTTTCAGCAAGAAAACAGTATCTACGTTTCTTTGAAATTTAGGGCTGTTTTTTTTGTTTGGATTTTAGTCAGAAGATGAAACTTGAAATGACATACGTTTTGGTGGCGTGATTGCAATTAAATATTGTTTCTAAAAAACAAAACCGCTATACTGAGAAGACAAAAATCAAAGAAAAGAGGGTGTATGATGGAATATCAAGAACTATTGACACAGTTACAAAGTTTAGCCAACGTACAACGTAAAAAAGCATATCTCAAATATGATCCGAACTATACCGGTTTTGGCGTATTATCGGGAGAACTACGCAAGCTTGCGAAAAAAATCAAACAAGATCATCAATTAGCACAAGCGTTATGGATGAGTGGCAATAGTGATGCACGTATGATTGCCGCAATGATCTTCGATCCGAAGCAATTGACCGAAGCCGAATGTGAACAACTCGTTCTCAGCACTGATTCATACCAAAGTCGCGATGAATTGATTGCGCACACACTTTCATTTTCTAAAGCAGCCCAAACGTTAGCTGCAAAATGGTGGAATAGTGAGGATGAACTACTTGCACGTGCCGGCTGGTCACTGGTTGTAGCAAAGGTTATTGCCAACAATGAACCGGAAAAAATTCCTACTTATTTGACGAAAATTGAAGCGGAGTTGCAACAAGCAAAAGGGAAACATCAAGAGATGATGAATCGCGCCTTATGTGAAATCGGAATTCGTTATCCCGAATATACTGAGCAGTGCTTGGCAATTGGTGAAAAA
>JBOFSL010000278.1:0-3856 GCA_051651525.1 Culicoidibacterales bacterium
CCTTCCGAAAGAGAAATTTTACCCTGCTAAAAATTTACCGCCTACATTTGTCCTTGTTGCTGTTTTGGGATTGAACAAGGTACTGCACTTGAACCCCTTGAACTTGCATTTTTTTGTCACCTTGTCATCACCTCCGTTACCACTCTCAATGAATATGCTCTAGTCTATCATATGTACATAAGGTTTGAGAATATAATTTCATACAAAAAAATGTTAATTTTTCTGTAATTTATTGCTCATGTCAAACTTTTATTTTGATCATTGTATTCGCTTACATGCAGTATAAATAAAAAACCCTTGGCAATTCTCTGCGAAAGGGTTGAATACAATCTTATTTTGCTTTGGCACGTTCACTAATCCACCAAGTGAATAAGCTAAACCCAAGTAAGGTGATAAATGGAACGAGTTCGATAAACGGGCTACTACTGAGCAGTCCCAATGCACCGATAAAGCCTGTGTACGGTGCGGTTACAAGCAGACTTGTAATAAAGAGTCCTTGTGAACTAGCATTGAAAATTGTCGCTGTCACAATTCCGATTAAAATTAAAAAATAGAAACTAAAACAAGCAAAAATTGCCTTCTTGCTATCGTACAACGCTTGGAACAGCGTCACGATTACTAACAACACAAAGCTAATACTCACAAGCAATAAACTTATGAATCCCAAAAAAACAGGAATATTTACTAAGATAAAATTCACAAAAATCGCCGCAATAATATGCAAGCTTGCTAACGCAATTAAACAATTACGTAATGACAACCATTTTGGAAACGGGTTTTGCATCAAACTTCATTCCTTTCAAACGCCAAATCGGCTTATTTTTTTCTCTATTATATAATAATTGTCAAAAAAAACATAGGAGAATGCTTTCTCCCATGTTTCATGTTATTTTTTCGCTCTTTTTTTCGCTTTTTTTTTCGTTGGTTGTGAGAATGTTTGTTGTGTTGGTTGTTGTACCGGCAGTTTCATCTGACGCCAGAAGAAAATTGTTGCGATTAAGCCCATAATCACTAACGGTGCGATGGCAATCATCCCACCAAAGAGCGCCATTCCGATGAATGCTCCAGTTGCCACAACATTTAATAGTGCTAAATTCGGATCATTGGCTGCTAATCCAGTAAATGCTGAAGCGACAACACTTAACATCATCACCCAATAAATAATTGCCCCAATAAAGAAGCCATTTTTTTTATCAAAGCGTGCACGGATTAATGCGATACTCCACATTGCAAAATAAATAAAGGTAATTGCAACGAGCACGCCTGCAAGTAGGTACGTATTCCACTGTGTTCCGTACGTAAAATAAATTGCCACTGCAAGGGCATTGAGTAAAAATAAAATTAAGACATGGTATGCTGTTTTCAATTCCATTAATTTTTTAATCATGATTTGTTTCCTCCACTTCATCTTTATTCATTATAGCAAAAGACTTTCTTAATTGAAAGCGCTCTTTCATTTTCACAAAAAAAGACTGCTAAAAAAAGGGTACTATCATAATTTCTGGTCAATCACGACAGCATCCTTTTCGATCTCATAAAGCTTAGCTTAGTTTAACTTATGATTAGCAAGTTTTCGGCCTTGTTCAAAGACAAACCAGTTATAGCTGACGAAGCTGATGATAATCAGATAAAACGCTTGAATAAAGTAAATGTAATCATTATTGTAAATTGGTACAAAGACTAAAATAATCCCATAGATATAATACGTTTCCAGCCCCGCCACAAGTAATGCAGATTGATTCAAAATTGAACCAATCAAACAAATGAGCCAGTATACCAGTGACCAATTAGAAACAACCGCGTGCGTGTTGCTTTTGCTTTTGCAAGACTGACACACCACAAGAATAAATAACTAATCAATAGCACACTATTGAATGTGAAATAGACTTGTAGTGGTAGCGTTGGAAAGATAAAGACATAATTACAAATCGCCAAAATATGAATCACAACAAGCCCAATTACTAGTGTTTCCAATTTTAAGCGTTTAAACCATCGTACACATGCTAAGCTTTGAGCTTGTAGTTGTTGTTTATTCAAATTCATAGTTTCTCCCCCTAAGAGCTGATACTTTCATTATTGTGTATCTTTGGCTATGAGTAAACACAATTTTTCATGAATTCTGGCTAAATGTCCCAACGCTTCGGAACCACTCATTTAGCAAAAAAAGACCAAAAATCACGAGTGGATTTTTGGTCTTTTGCTATCATTTGTGTACGTAGTTTCAATCCGATTATTGTTCAAACATCATTTGCTTGATCAAAGTTTGATATTCACCTAAGTTTTCTTTTAAATATGAATCACTAACTTCTTGATTGTTGTCATCTAAAATCGCCAACAATTGTAAAATTTGATATTTTTCAAATGTCTCAGCTAAATGCTGTTTCATGCGTTTTTCAATTTGAACAATACGATCTGGTGAAATTTCAAATTCTTCACTAAGCTGGTGAATATTTGCTTCTCCAGCTTCGTGCATCACTAAGATTTTTTGCTCTTGCTCATTTAATTTTGCAAGTGCTGACGAAATTGTTGTTTTTGGATTCGTTAAGTAGCGGTTCAAAACCATCACACTATGACTTTTCTCTAATTCAACAACTTCTTTGACTAAGCGACCTTGTAATTCTGCCACTGTCATCTTTGGAAACGACTCATATCCTGCAAGTCCAAATTTTGCGATCAAGTGATCAACACGGTGGTCACGAACTTGTTCGAAAATTCCTGATTCAACTTCAAACTGTGCTTGCGTTAATTGCGTATGTAATAATTCTAAACGTTCAAATAAGTAGCGATACTTCTTCGGTCCCATCCCACTTAAACGACGAATTTTACGTAAAACTGTCACAGTCAAGTCACTGACATAAGCCACATCATTTGCTCGGCAAAAATTGACGATCATTTTAAAATGTGTTTCTGAAAATGCCTCATGAATCGCAATATGAATTTTTTGAATTTCTTCAATTGCTAAATTTGTCGGTAGTGCCGTTTCCATTGGTTGAACAGTTTGTTCGGTAAACGTTGTTTGCACTGGGAATTTATTTTCATAAATCGCTTGAATGCGAGCTGATTTTGTTTTTCCAACACCTAATTGTTTCGAAAAACGATCAAGCACTTCTTGGTTAATTTCTGCTAATGTTACTATTTGAAACTTGAAACAAAACTCGCGGAACAACCGGTATTTCTTGTCATGGAAATACGTTGTCACGAGCTCATTTAAGTTTGCGTTTAATTCTGTACAAACTGTCTGCATCTCTCTCATCTTCCCTTACACTTACATTTTTTTCGTATATCTATATTTTACACTTTATTTTCGTTTTTTCCATGCTAAATTCATGAAAAATTAAAAAGAAAGTTCTTTTTTCACTCATAGTAATGCAATAATTTCGATTTTGCTACGTTTTACTTCAACATATCCTTCTTTTTCAAAACATTTTAGTATGCGACTGATCACTTTTCGCATACTTCTAAAATGTTTGACGATTTGTTTATGCGTAAGCTGAATTGTTGTTGCGCTGAAAACTGACTTAAACTTCTATCAAAACTTTGAAAGACAACTTAATCAATCATCCACATGACATCTGATATACGCTTCTTGTTCACGGAGTTGAAACACTGTAATTTCCCTATTGTTTTCAGCAGTCGTAAAGTAAGCAAGTAACTATCCACCGTATATAAAAAAGCTCACTGCCTTGGTACAATAAGTCCAGAAGCAGTGAGCTTTTGATATTCTTATATTTTGGCACAAGTTACTTGAATCTTTTCTGCCCATGGCAAATAAGCTTCCAAGGCTGTTTTCTTGTGTATATCAGCGCAATTTGGTAAGTTTCTAAAGAGATATTCTAAATATTTCAATGGATCAAGC
>JBOFSL010000279.1:0-1211 GCA_051651525.1 Culicoidibacterales bacterium
CCACAAACAAGTCGTGTCTTTATGAGCGTTGGTACATCTGAAGGTGGCGGAATTGCTCATGATGAAGACTATTTGCTTGATGCAATTCAACTAAAAACACTCCTTCTTGAACAAAATTGTCAACTGAATTTCTCAATTATTCCTGATGGTCATCACCATGAAAGTGCTTGGGAGCCACTCACTAAACAATGGTCACATTTTTTCAAAATTACTCAATAACTACTCAAAATACGTCTTACGACGTATTCTTTCGTTTTTCAAAAATCTCCTTTTGTTTTTGACTCAAATTTGTTACACTTATTCAGAAAAACTTTGAAAACAAGGCGGTTATTTTTATGAATCAAAATCAACCAAAGCTTACAATGAAAATAAGCTTTTATCTTATTGGGATGCTCTTCGTCGGATTCGGTGTTGCTGCTATCATTATTTCAAATCTCGGTGCTGGTTCTTTCGATGCTTTTGTTGCTGGTTTAGCTGATAAACTCGAATTAACACTCGGGTTAACAATGAACATCATTGCCGTTACGTTCTTACTCATCGCTTCTCTTGTCGAACGTAAAATACCACGCTTCCTTTCGTTAATTACCTCAATTATTTTAGGATTAATTATTGATTTTTGGATGTTAATTGTTTTACCTGATGTTGTTGCCGTAACTTTACTGTCACGTTGGTTCTTCCTTATTGCTGGTAGTTTATCGATTTCATTTGGTGTCCCACTGATGATTAGTTCTCGGATGCCATTAAACCCCACTGATGTCCCTGTTATTGTTATGACTGAAAAATTCGGGTTTGAAATTGGAAAAGCAAAACTGACTTTTGATGCCGTCATGTTGATCTTCGCTTTTTTACTTGGTGGACCAATCGGTATTGGAACAATTGTTATCACACTTGCTCTTGGGCCAGCTATTGGGATTATCAGTCGAAAAACTGAACACTGGATTTATTTTAATCCTCGTAAAAAACACTAATAAAAAAGGGGCTGTCTCACAATGACTATTTCAAATAGTAGTCAAAGAGTGATACAACTCTTTTTTGTTGTTCAATTTTGAAAATTGCTCTTTTTAAAATATCGGTATACGCTAAAAAGCATGCGCTTACATTGCTTGAAAAATAGTCTGTTTCTTTTCACTATGCAACTGATATCCATTTTGCTTGTGGTTATAACGAAAAAAGAAGGAACATTTGAATCCCAACTTTGACTTTTCCACGCG
>JBOFSL010000280.1:0-1834 GCA_051651525.1 Culicoidibacterales bacterium
GTAATTTTTTTGTTCCTTACCAGCTATATTCCCTGAAAATCTATCTCGTTGGTCAAGCCAACCATTTTGAGCAGAAATTGTTAATGTGGGTAAGTCCATTCTTCCATCATTGCCACGAACTCTTTCTGCCACTTCCCCCAACTTACGCTGTTCCCATGAGTTGAAATTATGTAAAAACAAACAAATAAAACAGGGTAAATTTGCTTGATTTTAAGCTGCTGATAACGACAATCAATTATATTATGATTGTCGTTATTATAAACAATTGAAAATAAGAGGAGGGTTAAAAATAGCATCAGTTACAAAAATTAGTAAGACAGTGAAACAACCTCGTGGTGGATATATCAAGAAAAACCAAGTCCATACAGAGCAGTTACCACTATTAGTTGAACTTCATAATGATGAAAATATAATACCAGGTCTCGTTGGAATAACGGTTGACTATTTATCAAGATTCATGAATGGTACTAAGCCGTACGAAGCTTTTGCAATTTCACTCAAAGGAGCAAAAGGGATGGAAATGGAAAGCAATGTGTCCGACGTCTAGAAAAAGTCAAAGGGTTAGATGATGAATCAATCATAGCTGCTTGTCAATTATCAGGCTAGAAGATACACTGTGAGATTTTAAAGTGTCTGTTGGTCATTTCAAAAATCCGTATACGCAACAAATAGTCATGTACTATAATATGGGTAAACGGTCTATTCATCATGAATGACACATCATTTTCTACTTTCTTGACAATATCCGGCGAGGTATACATACAAAAGCGAAAGGACTTCCTTCGTGAAACCTAAAAACGTACATGTATTTTTGATAGATGGGAGTGGAACTGGGCGAGTGAAATGTACACTTGTGGCGGTTCCTTTTTGTTTCTGTCGGTCAAGCTAGCAATCGCAAAAACGGTGAAGGGATTTACTAACGGGAAAAGGATTACTGACAAGAGCCTGCTTGACAGAAAGTGAAAAAAATGTTAGAATGATGAAAAATAAATTAGAAGCGGGTGCTGAAAATGTTAGAAATTCAACATGTAAGTAAGAGTTTTGGAACCAAAAAAGTCGTTGATGATTTTTCTTTTACGATGAAACCAGGTTCACCATACGGCTTACTTGGGCGCAATGGGGCGGGAAAAACAACGACAATTAAAATGATCCTCGGATTAGTTGAACCTGATGAAGGAACAATTTTATATAATGGTGAGCCCTTCAATCGGAGTAAACACAGTCTTGGCTATATGCCAGAAGAACGTGGCCTGTATTTGAACGCGCGCATTGATGAACAACTCGTTTATTTTGCGAAGTTAGAAGGGAAAAGACATGTCCAAGCCGAAATCGATATGTGGCTGGAACGGTTTGAACTTACTGATTACAAGCAGAAAAAAGCACAAGAGTTATCGAAAGGGAATAAACAAAAAGTTCAGTTAATTGCGACTTTACTTCATGATCCTGAGATTATCATTTTAGATGAACCGTTTAGTGGGCTTGATCCGGTCAATGCCGATTTGTTTACGACCATCATTCAAGAACAAGTCCAACAAGCGAAGACGGTTATTTTCTCGAGTCACCAAATGCAGCAAGTTGAAGCACTCTGTGAAGAGATTGCGATTTTAAAAGCGGGACAAATTCAAGTGCAAGGAAACTTAAGTGCGATTCAAGCCAGTTATGAACAACGGTTTTTACATTTACCGGCGACACCAGCGATTACAGTATATCTTGATGCACACTTACCATATGAACAAATTTCGCCGAAAGAACTCAAGTTAGCACTCGAAAATAGTCACACTGCGATTACGGTGTTACAGCAATTACAAGCTGATGGAATTGAAATTCCATCTTT
>JBOFSL010000281.1:0-3447 GCA_051651525.1 Culicoidibacterales bacterium
TGTTTTTGTAACGTACTTGTAAAGCAATTAAATCAATCTTGTCAGAAACTTTATTGATTCCAGTTGCTGATTCAAGTAATGTTGTTGGATTTTCAATTTTGATTTCTTTACCATTAACAGTTGCGACTGTTTCACCAGATGGTTGGCCAACAAATGAACCAATAACAAAAATCCCTAAAACGACTGAGATTACAGTAGTCACAATAATTGCGATTGTTTTTTTAGATGTTCCTGATGCTTGAGGTTTGTGACTATTTGGTCCTGGATTTTGTACTTTTTTTGTTTTCATGATAAACTTCCTTTTCTTTTTTTAAAATGATTCTTGATTAATACTTGAGTAATTCAGCGCGTTGAGCTAAAACTGCAGTTGTCGTCGCCGCCATATTGTTGGTCCAAGTTGCGTGATAGCCATCAGTGGTCGCATCAAAGCGTGGGACGATGTGTAGATGAAAATGAAATACGGCTTGACCAGCAATTGCGTGATTATTATTGACAATATTCACACCAGTTGCCCCAATGAGCGGGACGAGATGTTTTGCTAATTTAGTTGTAACAGCAAACAAGTGTGCAGCTAGTTGTCCATCAAGTTCGAAAATATCACGAGCATGATTTTTGGGAATGACAAGCGTGTGCCCAGGTGTTGCTTGCGAAATATCGAGAAATGCGATGACGTGTTCATCTTCGTAAATTGTATGCTTTGGGATTTCACCAGCAATAATTTTACAGAAAATACATGTTTCCATTTAAGGTTCCTCCTTTGATTTGAGTGATAATCATAAAAATTTCATGGTCAATTGTTATTATATCATTTTGAAAGAGTGCGTATCTATAGTAAAATAAAGAATGTAGGATAAAAGCTAAAATATTTAAGGAGGCACTCACATGAGTCAACCAACATTAGAAATTACCAACTTGCATGCCGCAGTTGAAGATAAAACAATTTTAAAGGGTATTCATTTAACAGTTCGAGGTGGAGAAATCCATGCAATTATGGGTCCTAATGGAAACGGAAAATCAACATTAGCTGGTGTGCTAATGGGAAATCCTAAGTATCAAGTGTGCGAAGGAACAGCAACTTTAGACCAAGTGGATTTACTTTCGTTACCGGTTGATGAGCGCTCAAAAGCAGGAATGTTTTTAGCCATGCAATATCCAAGTGAAATTGGCGGCGTCACAAATGCTGATTTTTTACGATCAGCTGTGAATGCTCACCGAGGTGAAGGCAATGAAATCGGATTGTTCCCATTTGTCAAAAAGCTGAATCAAAGTGTCAAAAAACTTGAAATGAGTGAAGATTTACCACATCGATATTTAAACGAAGGTTTCTCAGGTGGGGAGAAAAAACGCAATGAAATTTTACAAATGATGATGCTTGAACCAAAAATGGCAATTTTAGATGAAATTGATTCTGGTTTGGACATTGATGCTTTACGAATTGTTGGAACAAATGTGACGCAATTAGTCAAAGAGCGCGAAAGCGAGATGGGTGTAATTTTAATTACTCACTACCAACGTTTACTCGATTATATACAACCCGATTTTGTCCATGTTTTAATTGATGGGCAAATTGTTAAAACTGGTGGGCCAGAATTGGCGAAACGTTTAGAAGAAGAAGGGTATGACTGGCTTAAAGAAGAATTAGGTTTAAAATCACTCACGATTGAAACGGAAGCAACAACTGAATCGACACGTCCGGCAAACATTGGTGCGTGCGGTACACGGCAAAAATTAGGATTATAATAAGGAGGAACATCATGAGTATGTTACCAGAAAAACTACAAAGCTATCTTGGACCTGATGCCACATTGGCATTAGTAATTAGTGATGACTATGTCCAATTTAATAATACGCCGCTGACAGTGAATACGTTAGGTGATACGCTCCATGTGAATCAAGCCTATTTTCAAAAAGTAATGCAAGTAAGTCAGCAACCAGTGACAACTTATCGACCGGCGGATGATACACTTGTCATTGAACTTGGGGCTGAAGTCGTGGTTGAACAACCAATTCATGTGATTTACTTACATAAAGAAGCGATGTTCCGCCGACATATTTTACTGATTTCTCAACCGTTTAGTGAAGTGAAAATCATTGAACATCATTTACTCGATGATGAACAAAAGCCAATGTTAATCGAGCAAACGTTAGAAGTTGTTGTCCGAGAGGGTGCTAAGTTAGAATATGCAAGTTTTGATGCATTCACACAAATAACTCAATTACGAATGAGTCGTTTTGGTCTAGTTGAACGCTTTGGAAGTTTAACGTGGTCACTTGGTGCATTTAGTAGTGGTGATACCCAAACTGATAATATTACCCAACTTGTTGGGGAAGGAGCAACGTGCCAAAGTACATTAATGACCATCGGGATGGGTGAGCAAATCCAAAGCCACTTGGTCCGGATTGATCAACTCGCACCCCACACAAGTGGAATTATTACCAATCATGGCGTGATGCGTGAACGTGCACGTGGAACATTTGACGGGATTGGCTTTATTGAAAAAGGCGCATTTAAAGCAAGTGCTCAACAAGAAAGTCGCTTTATGGTCTTAGATGATGGCGCAAAAGCGACAACAAATCCGATTTTACTCATAGATGAACACGATGTAACGGCTGGTCATGCAGCCAGTGTTGGACGAATCGATGCAGAAACATTATATTATTTACAAAGTCGTGGGTTAACAAATCAAGAAGCAAATGCTTTAGTCACGCTCGGGTTTTTAATGCCGTTGCTTGAATCAATTACTGATCAAACGTTACGCGAGAAATTACTACAAGTTATTGAAACGAAGGTGAATTACCATGGAACAAAATAAATTCATCGCTGAGTTTCCAATTTTAACAAAAATGATGAACGGGAAGCGATTTGTTTATTTGGATAGTGCTGCAACAAGTTTAACACCTGAGTGTGTGCTAGCGAAAATGAATGAATATTATCGTGAGTATGGTGTGAATGTTCATCGTGGTGTCTATGCGTTTGGAGCAAAAGCCGATGCTGAGTTTGAAGCAGTACGTGATCAAGTTCAACATTTTATCGGTGCGATGAGTCGTGATGAAATTGTCTTTACAAGAGGAACAACGACTGCAATTAACCAAGTCGCTTTTGGATATGTTTTACCAAAACTACAAGTTGGTGATGAGATTGTGACGAGTATGAGTGAACATCATGCTAATTTTGTTCCGTGGCAAGTTGTCGCGCAACGCAGCGGTGCAGTGTTAAAGTTTGCGTCCCTTGATGAAAATGGAGCAGTGACACCAGAAGCTTTGCGAAGTGCGATGAGTAAAAAAACGCGGTTTGTGGCTTTAAATCAGATGTCAAATGTGATGTCAGCGTTACACGATGTCCAAGCGTTTAGCGCAATTGCTCATGAATTTGGCGCTGAAATTTTAATTGATGGTGCACAAGCAATCCCTCACCTCCAAGTTTCCGTCCAAACAATTGATTGTGAT
>JBOFSL010000282.1:0-1229 GCA_051651525.1 Culicoidibacterales bacterium
CCTTGATCAATATGACTTTATTACGATTAATACACCAAAAACTAATTATTCACCGTACATTGTCAATTTCTCAGTTTCAGGAATGAATTCGGATAATATTCTTTATACTCTCGATCAGGCTGGTATTTGTATTTCAACAAAATCTGCTGATGTAGCAAAAGCCAAATTACCAAGCCGAATTCTTTATGCAATGTCACAGTGCGAAAATCATGCAACTAGTGGTGTTCGTATTAGTTTATCACACTTAACAACTGATGCTGAATTTAGCTATTTACTTGATAATTTAACTGAAATTTTTAAAAAATAAACAAAAAAACAGACTCGCAGTCTGTTTTTTTGTTTTAATTTTTTGGTCGATAGCTACGTAATGAAATAAAGTAGTGAATTTCTCCATGATGATACTCCATACCAAGACGTAAGTTTTCGCGAATATAGCTTTGAATTGCTTGCTCAAAGTCATCATAAATTCCTGATAAGAAACTCTTATCTAAATCGACGTTGACATATAATTCAGTTCCGTGTTCCAATTCTTTTTGATAAATTTTGATATTAATTGCATACCCAAGGTCATACACTTTCACAAAAATATTCGGATCAATTTCTAAACCAATCAATTCTTTTAATTGAATACGCATTTTTAATTTTCGTTCCATCATATCCATATCCCCCTAAATTTAGTTTGTTATTGTTAATATCATACTTGTTTGGATTTGCTTGGTCAAGTCAAATAAGTAAAAAATGAAGTCAAGCTTTCACTTGACTTCATTTTTTACGCGTTTACCGCTTCTTTTAATTCTTTTCCGGCTTTGAAAGCTGGTGTTTTACTTGCTTTGATTTGGATTGTTTCCCCAGTTTGTGGGTTACGTCCTTCACGTGCTGCACGTTCACGAACTTCAAATGTTCCGAATCCAGTTAAAGTAACTTTTTCCCCTGATTGTAAGTGACCTTTTACTGTATCCATGAAACCATTTAAAACTTCAGTCACGTCTTTTTTCGTTAATCCTGTTGCTTCTGCAACGTCCTCAATTAATTGTTTTTTTGTAATCATAATCTAAAAACCTCCTGAGTAATCGAAAATTAATTTTTTCACATGTTGACTGTATCACATTCCGATTCTAGAATGCAAGTATTTATCTATGTTTTTCATCTTTAATCGCCAATATTTGCTGATTTAGTCAGCTTTTTTTGAGATAAATTAATTCATATCAATTATTTTAATAGAGTTCAAC
>JBOFSL010000283.1:0-6087 GCA_051651525.1 Culicoidibacterales bacterium
TGAAATTGAGGAACACGAACAAGCATTAGTGATTGCGATGGAAACTTGGGAACAATTATTAGTAGAGGAATAGGAGAACAGATGAAAAAAATAACAACAACATATGATTGGGTGTTCACCGCAATAATGCTAGTGGCAACCACTGGATTTTTAGTATATGGTTTGGTGACAGGTGACCAAGTTAACATTTTTGATAGTGCCTTGTTACTAATCAGTTCAGGTTTAACAATTGGCTTTTTTAAAATTTTACGAATTCCCTTAGCACCAAGTGTTCATTTAACGGTTCAAATTTTTATTTTCCTAGCATTGTTCGTAGGAAAAATTATTAATATTTATCAATTTTTCCCATGGTGGGATACATTTCTACATGCGATTTCAGGTGGAATGTTAGGCTTAGCGGGTGTGGCGATTTTGGCATTACTCGTACCTAAACCAATTCTGCAAAAATTGTCACCATTGTTTGTTGCGTTGTTCGTTATATTTTTCGGAATTGCGATGGCAGGGATTTGGGAAATTTTCGAATTTTTAGGTGATACACTATTCGGATTGCAATCACAAGGAAATAGTTTGTGGGATACGATGATTGATTTGACGATGGGAACAGCGGGTAGCGTCATTGTTGCTTGGTTTGTCTACAAATATCAACAGCAAGGTAAATACCAAATGATTGGTGATGTTTTAGCAATTTATTTGGATAAAACTGAAAGCAACAGCTAAAGGAGCACATCAAATGGAGAGAACGATAGTCGCATTTTGTTTTGATTTACGAGGGTATGGTCAATTACTCAAAATCAATCCCAAAGAGTTAGCAAAAACTTTACAGTTTTTTGTCAATTTTATCACTGAACGAATTGAGACACTCACAACATTGGAACAGGTCGCGCTACAAGGTGATGCAGTAATTGGGGTGTGTTGTTGCGAAAGCAAAGCACAATTTCATGAAACGATTGCTTGTTTACAAAAAATCATTCGTGAACAAGGTCAACTCAAGGAACAACTACATGCCGCCAACTTAGCGCCAATTATATTTGGTTTAGGAATTGACTATGGAACTGTCCAAGAGATATCAACTCGGATTCCAGCCCCACATGGGACATTATATGTTGGACGCGTCATTAGTAACGCGATTCGTTTGAGCGATACAGCAATGCGAGCACCTTATTATTATGATGCTGCTGTCAGCTCAAATGTTGTTGAACAAGGTTTACGAGTAGCAGTTGCTAGTGATCAGATAGAGCAGATACATTATTATTTCAGCGAACTTTTAGAAATAATAATGCTATAATAAACTAAAATAGACAGGTGAGGTGACTGTATGATTAATGTCCAAAACGTCACATATCAAATTGATAATCAAATAATTTTGAATGATATTAATTTTACGATTGATGAAGGTGATTTTGCCGCCGTAATTGGTCCGAATGGATCAGGAAAATCAACTTTATTGAAATGTTTGTTAGGAATGAATCGGAATTATCAAGGTACAATCGAATATGCTGGGCTACCACTCGCTGATTTTCTCCAAAAAGAAAAGATTGGCTATGTTGCACAACATAGTTTACGCTATAACAACGCGATTCCGGTTAGTGTGAAAGAAGTAATCGCGACAGGTTGTGATAATTTAATCGGAAATAGTGAAGAAATTAGTCAGGCTTTGACAAAAGTTGGACTGAATGGCTTTGAAAAAAAACGCTTGAGTGAATTGTCTGGCGGACAACAACAACGGGTATTTATCGCTCGGGCTTTAGTGATGAAGCCAAAGCTGTTGGTACTAGATGAACCGACGGTTGGAATTGATCAAGCACGCGTCAAAGAGTTTTATGAATTGATGATGCAACTCCACCGTGAAGGGATGACAATTGTTCTTGTGAGTCACGATGTCCATTTGATGAATACAGAAATAACGAAAGTGATTGCAATTAATCAAGGAATTGCCTTTAATGGCAATTATGAAGCGTATCGACGCTATCATGCAAATTATTGTGAGTGTGGTGAAATCGAATGATTCAAAATTTATTGCAGTATGAATTTTTACAAAATGCCTACCTTTCAGGAATTCTCATTGGCTTGATTGCCCCGTTACTTGGTGTGTTTATCGTTTCGAAACGATTATCGTTAATCCCTGATGCCCTAAGTCATGTGTCTTTATCAGGTGTAGCAATTGCAACGTTTTTAATCAGTTTAGGAATACTGCCAAGTGACTTTAATCCAATGCTGCTAGGAATTGTCTTCAGTGTGATTGGTGCAATAGTACTTTGGCAATTAACACGACAATTTCATAATGTTCAAGAAATTGGAATTGCAATTTTGATGTCACTGAGTTTGGGAGTAAGTGTGATTTTTATCGCGCTATCAAAAGGTGTGAAACTAGATTTAACGAGTTATTTATTTGGAAGTATCAATACGATTTCACGACAAGACTTACTAATTATTACAGTGTTAACGATTGCAACCTTGTTATTTGTGAAGTTCCAATACCATAAATTATTTGCGATTGTTTTCGATGAAGACTTTATCAAAGTACGAAATTTACGAATTAACCTAGTGAATGGGACATTTTTTGTTTTTATCGGTTTAGTTGTCGCGGTTTCGATGAAAATCGTCGGTGTCTTATTAATTTCAGCGTTAATGACCTTACCTGTTGCGATTGCGATTCGTTTGGCAAAAAGTTTTAAACAGACGATTGTCTACGCGGTTATTAGTGGTGAAACTGGTGTCGTGATTGGTCTGGTTAGTTCATATTATTTGAATTTGCCAAGTGGTGGAACAATAGTTGTGACACTCGTATTATTATTGTTACTCGTTTTTGGTTGGACGAAAATTTTTAAAAATCAACAAAAGAGCTTGACGATTAAATAATTATTTGTTAAAGTTAAAATATAAAATAAAATAATTCTTCAATGACGAGGAGAGTAGCATGCCAGTTTGGTTAAGCGACTAGGGGAACGGTGAAAGCCCTAGCAATGACAACATGTGAACCGCACCTTTGAGAACAAACCCTGAACATAATAGTAGGGGAATGCGTTGCCGGCGTTAACGGACAGAGGGGTAAAATAGGCAGCTATTTTGCAACAAGAGTGGTACCGCGAATATAACGTTCGTCTCTTGATTTGAAATAAAATCAAGGACGAGCGTTTTTTTTTCGTTCTTGGTTAGAAAAATTGCATAGTGATTCGATGAAAAAGAGAGTAGTTTCAATAATGATAACTAGCGAGTTGGGGATGGTGTGAGCCCAATGATGATTATGAAATGAAGCGCACTTTTGAGAACAAACCCTGAACACAATAGTAGGGGAATGCGTTGCCGGCGTTAACGGATAGAGGGGTAAAATAGGCAGCTATTTTGCAACAAGAGTGGTACCGCGAATTCAAGCCTGAATTCGTCTCTTGAATATTATTCAAGTGACGAGCAGGCTTTTTGTTTACTTGAAAAAAACTAGGAGGAAATAAAAATGAAAAAATTAATGATGGTCGCAATGAGCGCAATGGTAGTATTCGGTTTAGTAGCATGTGGTAGTACAACAGAAGGTGATGAAATTTCACAAATTCAAGAAGCGGGTGAACTTGTAATCGGAACATCACCAGATTATCCACCGTTTGAATTCCCATTAAGTGATGGAACAATTGTCGGATTTGATATTTCGATTGCAGAAGCCATTGCTGATGAATTAGGTGTTGAACTCAGAATTGAAAGTATTGATTTCGATGGTTTATTACCAGCGTTATCAACTAAAAAAGTTGACTTAGTCATTGCCGGATTATCATACGATCCAGTACGTGCTGAATCATTTGGTTTATCTAATAGTTACTATGAATCAGGATTCTCATTACTAGTTAAAGCTGGAGATGAAGCTAAATATGCCGATATGGAAGCAGTAAAAGCGGCAAGTGTTGTCGTTCAAAAAGGAAGTGTGCAAGAAACTTTCGCAAACGAGAATGGAATGAGCCAAGTGACAAGTTTGCCAAAAATGAATGATATGGTGCAGTATTTAGAAACTGGGCGTGCAGATGTTGTGATTGTTGATTCAATTGTCGCTTCAAATTACCTAGAAACAGGAAATTACGCGATTGCCCAAGAAATAACAGAAGGTTCTGATGGTGGAAATGTTATGGCTGTACATAAAACACATGATGTACTATTAACAAAAGTAAATGAAATCATTGAAAACGTACAAGCAGAAGGAAAACTAGAAGAATTTATGGTTGAAGCGTTAGAATTACAAGCGCAACAATAATTATGCGAGGAATTGTGGAAGGAAGAATAAAAAATGAGCTTTGAATTTATCATGGAATATTGGCCACTGTACTTACAGGGAGCAGGAGTAACATTACTTCTTGCATTCTTTACAGTGTTATTAGGATTTGTATTCGGGATTTTACTCGCGTTTGCTAAAATATCAAAACGGCGGTGGTTATCACTGCTCGCAACGACATATATTGAAATTGTCCGTGGGACACCATTACTTGTACAAATGTTAATCGTGTTCTACATGTTGCCAACATTCGGAGTGAATATCCCCAATTTATTTGGAATTGCTAAATTTGGTGATTACACGTTAGTTATTTTAGCTTTAGTAATCAATTCAGCAGCCTATATTGCCGAAATTATTCGTGGTGGAATTCAAGCCGTTGATAAGGGACAAACAGAAGCTGCATTAGCACTTGGGATGTCACAATCATTAATGATGCGTAAAATTATTTTACCGCAAGCAATTAAAAACATCTTGCCAGCGTTAGGAAATGAATTTATCGTAATTATTAAAGAGTCAGCAATTGTTTCAGTAGTAGGAATTACTGATCTCATGTTTGCTGCTCAACAAGTGCGATCAGCAACATATTTACCGTTTGAGCCACTTATTATGGCAGCAGCAGTGTACTTTGTGATGACATTTACATTATCGAAAATTATGCAACAAGTTGAAGGGAGAATGAAGCAAGATGCTACTCATTAAGGACTTAAATAAATCATTTGGAAAACATCATGTTTTAAAAAATTTGAACTTTAACGTTGCGCCGGGTGAAGTTGTTGCAATCATTGGACCATCAGGAAGTGGAAAATCAACGGCTTTACGCTGCTTAAACGGCTTAGAAGTTCATGATAGTGGGGTAATTGAATTTGATGGTGAAGTATTAACGCATCAAGATGAAGCAGTATTACAACACGTCCGTATGAAAATGGGGATGGTATTCCAAAACTTCCATTTATTCCCGCATCTTACAGTCTTAGAGAATATTAGTTTCTCACCAATTAATGTCAAAAAAACATCAAAAGCCGAAGCTGAAAAAGAAGCAATGGTTTTACTTGAACGTGTTGGTTTGGCAGAAAAAGCCCAAGCGTATCCTCAACAACTTTCAGGTGGACAAAAACAACGTGTCGCAATTGCGCGAGCACTTGCAATGGATCCTGAGGTCTTGTTATTTGATGAGCCGACGAGTGCACTCGATCCGGAAATGGTGAACGAAGTGTTACAAGTTATGCAAGAGCTAGCAGAGCAAGGGATGACAATGGTTGTTGTCACTCATGAAATGGGCTTCGCAAAAGAAGTGGCAAATCGGATTATTTTCATGGCTGAAGGTGAAATTGTTGAAACGGGTCCAGCGCAACAATTGATTGAAGCACCAACAACACAACGAGCCCAAGCCTTCTTGGCAAATGTTTTAAAATAAAATTTCAATCACTTTTTCTTTGTAGTATACTACAAAGAAGAGGTGTTTTTTTATGCAGCGAATTGAATTACAGGAAAAACTGATATTTCCGCGGTGTTTGTTAGATTTAACGGTCTACTTAGCAACGCAGCCGACAACACAACAAGTGTTGATGTATTTTGAAGCTTCACTTGAACAAGGATATGATACGTTTTTATTACCAACGAACGAGCAAGCTTTAGCACTCATGGATGATGTCTTGCTTCAGCGCCCCTATTTAAAAAATCAGCTCCAATTCGTGTGTGTCTTGACGCCTAAACAAGGAAGTATGCAGTGGCAAACAAATTATCAAGCAATCATGAATGAGGCTGAACAGCTGCAATTACAGCTTGAAGTTTCCACGATTACTATCGGGCTAATAGATGGGAGAGATGCGTTGTTC
>JBOFSL010000284.1:0-1748 GCA_051651525.1 Culicoidibacterales bacterium
GCTAACAATTGGCCGCGGGCATGAGTTTTTGCCATTTGTTGTGTTGGTGAAAGTAACAAGATGATAAAATTGACAATTAATACGCTGCTTGTTATCGGATAATCGATTAACCAAAAGAACCCTATCGTAGCAAGTAGACCGGTTATCACCTGAAAAATTTGTTGTTTCTCAATTTTTTGCATGGCACAACTCCTCTTGCCACAGCACCACAGCCGCTTCTAACTCAGTTAAATAATTTGCGAGCGTATAAATTGCGAGTGAGTGACTTAATTTTTGGTCATATACCGTTTTTGGCATTTGATATGCCAAAATTGGGCCTGAAGTTAAATCTTGATACAATGTCTCCAAGAGGAGTTGATGTACAGTTTGTGCCTTATGAAATTCTTCACGAACCCATTGTGGCGCATCTGCTTCGTTCACTTGCTTTAACACATCCAAAGCCCGCATATTTAATTCATTTGCCGTTTTATATAACACAACATGCTTTCGATAACGCGCGCGGAAGTCCGTTCCCCACGTTTGATAGCTTTCGATTGTTTGTTTTAACAAGTGGTATTCACTAGCATAGGTCATGAACTCTTTTTGAGTAATCAATTGTTTCGCTTCACAATTTCGTTTCGTAAATACGAAAATTTGTTGTGTCTGCCGATAAATCCGTTGATCGATAAACCAACCATTTCCCAACGGCAAAAGTAAGCGTGATCCACTGTACGCAATAACTGATGTTACCAACAAAGGCAATAAATAACTCAGTAGTGGCGTTCCTGTTAATAAAATATATTCAATTCCTACTAAAAAAACCGCAATAATCATCATCAAAGATACCCCTTGACGACAAAGGTATGGTAAAACGAGCACGATGACTGCCCAGATAACAATTGCAACAGGCGTTGCTGAAATTAAACCTATAACTGGCAAAAATAATAGCGCTCCGTATTGGCCAAGAATCAATCGCCAGTGCCATTCGTATTTTTTTGGAAGTGGCGGAACTAAAAAGAAAAACCAGCTAAAAATAATTAAAATTGGCGTGAGCTCAATTTGTAATAATTCGATACTCACCATTGTCAGCAAAATTCCAAAAATTTGTTTACTAATTTGCCAAAGGTAGACACTTTGTCGACCCATTTTATCCCCCCCGTTCAATTAAATTTGTTTCTTTATTATACACATATTCGTGAAAAAATATGCACTTTATGCACTTATCTTAGCAGATTGTCAGAAAATTCAACAGTCTGTACTTTTTCGTAAGTAAAAAGCGGCCCACTACAACTGCAGCGGATCGCTTTTTTGATTTATAAGTATGTAACTTGTTCTCCATTTTTGTAAGCATGGGCAATTAAACCGCCACCAAGGCATTCTTCGCCTTGATAGAAAACAGCTGCTTGCCCTGGAGTTATTGCTTTATTTGGTTCTTTAAAAGTTACCATAAACGTCTGTGGTTGCCCCTCAACTTTTTTAATCATAACTTCGCTATCAGCTTGGCGATAGCGGAATTTCGCTGTACATGTCATTTCAGTTTCAAAATCCCAATTAGGAATCCAATTCACATCATTGACAAGACATGAATCAGTATATAGTGCATCAATTCCAGCTTCGTTCACAACGTATAACGTGTTGGTTGGGACATCTTTGCCGGCAACAAACCAAGGTCCACCGCTACCACCAATGTTTAAGCCACCACGTTGACCAATTGTATAATACATTAATCCACCATGGTCACCAACGATTGTTCCATCAAAAGTTGCAAC
>JBOFSL010000285.1:0-2400 GCA_051651525.1 Culicoidibacterales bacterium
TTGTATATCCAGATTTTGCTGAGATTGCACAAAAAGAAGGATTTAAATTGATTGCCAACAGTTTCCGCCAAATTGGAGAAATTGAAGCACACCACCACAAACGCTATCAGCATTTAGCTGAATTAGTTGCCAATGGTGAAGTGTTTGAAAAAACTGAAAAAGTGGCGTGGATTTGTGAGGAATGCGGACATATCCACTACGGACTAAAAGCTCCAAAAATTTGTGGTGTTTGTCACCATAGCCAAGGGCATTTCTCAATTTTATCTGAAAATTACTAAAAAAAAACGCCTCTTGGCGTTTTTTTAATGATTTGGAATAAAGTAAAACCATTTTTCAGCAAACGGATGGCGAAGTTCATTTAGCGCTTGCCAATCTTCGGTAATTAATTGATATAATTCACCATCACCGCTTGCACATTTCATCTGACGACCATCAACGCTTGCAGCATAAGCAATTTGAACAGCAGTTCCCGTTAAAAGCAGTTCATCAGCAACATACGTTGTTGAACGATCAATTGGTGCTTCTTCAACATTGATACCGCGGTGAGCTAACAATTCACGGACTGTTCGCATACTAATACCTTCAAGAGCACCGGTCCCTAGCGTTGGTGTCATAATTCGATCACGATAACGAATTATGACATTTGCGACAGCCGCTTCAGTTAAAAGTCCAGTTTCATCGAAAAGGAGTGCTTCATCAAAGCCACCTAAATGAGCTTGATGAGTTGCCATCATTGAATTTAAATAGGCACCGCCAGCTTTTGCTTTTGTCGAAATTGCATTATCAGAATATTTACGGAAGCTTGAAGTCATCAAGCGTAAGCCACCATCAGTTGTCAAATAATTATCCATTGATTGCATATAGATGGCTAATTGGAACGTCAATCCATCTAATTTCGGCCCAATCCGGCAATCATCGCAAAATATAAAGGGACGAATGTAAAATTTACCTTGTGGATTATTCTTTTTCACGAGGGCTTCCATAATAGCCGCAAACTCTTCGAATTCAAGATAAAAATCAAAAGCCATAATTTTTGCCGCGTTCATCAGGCGTTCCCAATGATCACGTAATCGGAAAATTCGAATACCATCAGCGTAGACGAATCCACGAATACCAGCGAACACGAGGCTACCGTACTGAAGTGAGTTTGCCGCGAGTGAAACACCAGCTTCATGAAGTGGCATAATTTCTTCAGCAAAATAGGCATACGGTAACATTTGAGAACCAAGTTTATTTTTAATACGTTCAGACATTGAAAAATCCCCTTTTCTATTTCTTCAATAGTTTTAATGCAACTATCTTGTTTATTATAGTAAAAATAATCCTTAAAAATCAAATCGATTTTCACCAAGCCATTGCTTAGCATAATTGATAGCATCACGAATTGAAAAGAGTTTAGTTGCAGCCGAACCAACAGTTCCTTGAGAGACAGGATACGTTTTACTGAAGGCACGACCAAGTTTTAAGAAATCGTCAGAATCATAATCGCAATCATCAAACCAAACCCACTCACGAAGGCCATTTTGTAAAAGTGGAGCGCCCATGCGCATTTTCGGAGTTGATGAGCGTAAAGCTTCACCCATATGGAAACACGAGCAAACATCAAAATCAACACCGAGTAACAGGACTTTAGCATCAATCTTATATAAGTAACCAATTGGAGAGTTTTTACCAAATTGTGGTGTGAGTGCATGGATAGCTGTAATTTGTTCGGCAAGTGCACCATTCGCTGCAAAAGAGGTTTGGGGATGATTGGAACGAATTGAATCGTCAAGTGTTCGAAATAATTCAGAAATAGTCCCAATTCCTGATGTTGGTGTGGCATCAAGATCAAATGCGGGCATTTGTTCACGAATCATTTCAACCCAATCAGCAGGTACGGGCGGATTATCCCAGTCGGCAGGGTCTGAGACCTGACTACTATGAGCAGGCATGACAGTCGTACCAGTATCACCGACAGCCTCAAGGAGTGCGGTAATCACAGCTTGTGGGCCACCACAAACCCAGCCGAGAGAAGAAAGGGAACTATGAACGAGGACGACATCACCAGAAACAAGCCCAATTTTTTTAAAATCATGAGTTAAGGTTTCGATAGTAACAGGTGTTTTTGTTTGAGTAATAATTTTTTTTTCTGACATTTGGGAACTCCTTATCAATAATTAGTATAAGTATACCGATTTTTTCAAAATAAAACTATGTGAAAAAAAGATTTTCAGTTAGAAAAAAAGCGAGCATAAATGTAGAAAACGGTATCTTTACGAAACACACGAAAGCGTTGTAAAAAGGAAAAGAAAGAAAAAGCAAAAAAGCAAAAAAAGATTGTAAAAAGTGTTGACGATAGGTATGAAAGGGTGATAAGATACATCTTGTCCTTAAGGAAAGCAAACAAAGCAACCGAGA
>JBOFSL010000286.1:0-1733 GCA_051651525.1 Culicoidibacterales bacterium
ATTACCTATATTGGATTTGCACCTTTTGATAATCCTGAAATCGCCTTAGCAGTCGTCGTACCAAGTGTACAACCAGCCGATGATCTCTCAGTACCTAGTAGTCACATGCAAGCACAAATCGCACGTGAAGTTATCGATGCATATTTCAATAGTAAAAAAACCGAAACGGTACTTCCAACGCCGTTACAATAATCTACTGAAGCTCACAGAATACCTCTGTGGGTTTTCTTGAAAGTTTTTCAAGAAAAGTGAAAAAGTGTCAAGAAACAGAGAAAGAAAGCAACTTTTGTGAAAGTTTTTCAAGAATGACGACTTAATTTGGAAATAATTCATCACTTTCATGAAAGTTTTCAAGAAAAACGTCGTTTTAGGCTAGACAACTGAAAGTTTTTTTTATATAATAACTAAGGATAAAAGATTATAATTACTAGGAGGCGTCAATTATGCGCGTAAACTTAACACTAAAATGTACTGAATGTGGTATGGAAAACTATATTACTAAGAAAAACAAACGTAATAACCCACAACGTATCGAAATGAACAAATATTGCCCAAAATGCAAACGTTCAACGTTACACCGTGAAAAAAAATAATTGTTCGTCAATTTATTTACCGCTCTGCAAGCAGAGCGGTTTTTTTGTGTTTCAAAGTCTTTTCAGTTAAAAAGGTGGAAGTGACGGAATTGATTTTAGCGATAATCAAATGAAATTACTTGCATTTATATACCTAATAGGGTATATTTGATTTGAGAATAGAATACTTTGAAAACAGAAAGGAATTTGAAAATTATGGAAACAACAAATAAAAAGAAAATTGTGATTATTGGTGGAGTTGCTGGTGGGGCGACAGCGGCAGCACGGTTACGTCGTTTAAGTGAAGTTGATGAAATTATTATGTTTGAACGTGATGAATATATTTCATTTGCAAACTGTGGCTTACCATACTATATTGGTGAAGTGATTACTGATCGTCAAAAATTATTAGTCCAAACGGTTGAAGGTATGAGTCAACGTTTCAACCTTGATATTCGTAATTTAAGTGAAGTAACTGCGATTGATGCTGAACAAAAAATTGTGACAGTTGTTGATCGCCTTACACATAAAACGTATACAGAAACATTTGATAAATTAATTGTTTCACCAGGAGCAAGTCCAATTTGGCCAAATATGCCGGGAATAGATTTAGACCATATTTTCAAAGTCCGCAATATCCCTGATACAGATGCAATTTATAACTTTATTACTGAACGTCAACCAAAAACGGCTGTTGTCGTTGGTGGTGGGTTTATCGGGATTGAAATGGCTGAAGCTTTAACTGAACGTGGAATAAGTGTGACAGTTCTTGATAAGAGTGACCATATTTTACGACCATTTGATTATGAAATGGCAGCAATGCTTCAAAATGAAATGGTGTTTCATGGAGCAACTTTAAAACTTGAAATGGGTGTGAGTGCAATTGAAAAAGATGCAGTCGTGCTTGAAAATGGTTCAAAAGTTGACGCTGACTTGGTGATTATGGCAATTGGGGTTTTACCAGAAACAAAATTAGCGAAAATGGCTGGCCTTGAGTTAGGCGAAACGGGAGCAATTTTAGTCAACGATCAATTACAAACATCACATCAAGATATTTATGCAGTTGGTGATGCCATTGAGGTGAAACACTATATTACTCGCCGCCCAACGAAAATTCCATTAGCTTGGCCAGCCAATCGTCAAGGACGACTTGTCGCTGAC
>JBOFSL010000287.1:0-1531 GCA_051651525.1 Culicoidibacterales bacterium
AACGGGAAAAGTTTAGAAGATGCAACTTCACCGAGTTTAGAAATAACACCAAATAAAAATGTAATTGTTGATACGAAATTTCAACTGAATGGGATTGATGCTCCACGGTATGTTATTGGGGATGATAGTACTATTAGTACGATAGAACCAGGAGTAACAGGAGATTATATCGTCAACATTACAAATAATTCAGTTAATGAATTGCAAAAATTAGATTTATATATTCCAATACCAAAAACAGGTGTTGATTATGGTTTGAAATATCAACTAAGTCCATTTAACTGGGATGCTTCGATTCAAGCTATGCCAGTATTGTCAGGAACAGAATTAGAATTTAATTTTTCAGATTCAGATGGCGATCCAGAATTAGCATCATATGAAATAGCAACAGAATTAGAAGACGTTAAAATAGTTAAAATATCCTTGAAATCAGGGTCTTCTCTTGCATCCGGTGAAACAAGGGAAATCAAAATTCCAGTAGCTGTCGATGAAACAAAAGATACAGCAATCGCTGGTAATAAAATTGAAAAAACAAATATATATAATCCATACTATAAAATTGAAACCGGAAACTTTGCTGGAGGCCTTAAAGGTTCTACTGTAGCAATGCGTTTGAATATCCTTGAAATCAAAGGATTTGTCTTTAAAGATACACAAACAGATGGTATTTATCAAGATACAGTTGATGAACCAATTGCAGGTGCAATTGTTAATTTGTATGAAAAACAAGCAGATGGGATATATGTAGCTTCTAAAGATACTTTTGGAAATCCAATTTTTGCGACTACCGGTATTGATGGAAGATACATTTTTGATACAACAGATGGATTAATTGGTTTTTATTTGGAAAATGGAGTAATTGTTAAGAAACAATATGCAGTACAGTTCCTTGAAATACCAGGGATCAAGAATGATACTCAAGAGTTCACAAAGAATACTGTATATCAAGATGTAGCTAACGATAATAGCTCTGTTAATATGAACGGTGATTCGCGAGGATTTATTGAAGGTATTGAAGCACTTGCGTTAGGAAGTGGGTACCTACATGCTGGAGTTATTGATAAATATACGATAACTGCAACAATTGAAGGTAGTGTTGATACAACAACTGACCTTTTATTTGATGAAACTAAAACCTTAGATGGAAATGTTGATTTAGGTGGTCCGAATTTTGAATTATTCAAGGCATCAACGAATGCTTATCAATGGCAGTTAGAAAATCCAAGTGATTCTCAATATATTGAGCTAGATTCAACAAGAACTTCAAACGAAGATTTAGATATTCATGTAAAAGCTATTGCATTACATAAAATACCAATTAGCTTAACAGTTACAGATATTTATGGAAATACAAAAAAAGTTATTCATTACATAACTGTAAATCAACTTCCAGTAATTAGCGGAGCAGAAGATGTCACAATCAAAGTTGGAGATGTATTTGATGTAATGTCTGGAGTGACAGCAAGTGATAAAGAAGATGATGATCAAGAATTAACAAGCAAGATTAAAATCATCACAAACACAGTGAACC
>JBOFSL010000288.1:0-2038 GCA_051651525.1 Culicoidibacterales bacterium
ATCCCGTTGCTGCTAAACGGTCTTCATTGTGTTTATCACTACGCATAATATCAGTTAGATATGCTTGCGATACTTCATCAATTGATCCATCCATTAGCAATTCACCTTTTTCAATCCAAATAGCACGATTACAGAATCCTGAAAGCGATAAAATATTATGACTTACAAATAGAATTGTTACACCTTTTTCAGAAAAAAATTTAATTTTTTCAATACATTTTTGCTGAAATTGTGCATCCCCAACTGATAAAATTTCATCAACAATTAAAATATCAGGATCGACACTAATTGCAACGGAAAAAGCTAAGCGCGCAAACATCCCACTTGAATAATTTTTGACTGGCTGATTGATAAAATCTCCGATATCTGCGAATTCTAGAATTTCTTCAAGTTTCTCTTGCATGTCCGCTTGAGAAATACCCATAATTCCACCTTGCATAAAAATATTTTCATATCCTGTAAGTTCTGGATTAAATCCTGTTCCTAGTTCTAAAAGTGATGATAATCGTCCATTGATTTCTATAGTTCCTGTTGTTGGTGAGGTGACACCCGTTATCATTTTTAAAAGTGTTGACTTTCCAGCACCATTTTTCCCAATAACACCCAAAACCTCGCCACGATATAAATCAAAACTAATATCATTTGCTGCATTAACAGTTTTATATTCAATTTTTTTGTCAAAATAACCAAATAAACGTTTCATTTCGCTCGGATAAACACGATATTGTTTTGTCACATTTTTACAAGATATCGCCATATTTTGTGGTAGGCTCATGAATTATCGACTCCCATATTGTTTTTCAAAGTATTGTTGGTATTCTCCACTGATGATGTTTTCCCACCACCATTTGTTTTCTAAATACCATTGAATTGTTTGTTCGATTCCTGTATCGAAGTTGTATGTTGGTTCCCAACCTAAAGCTTCTAGTTTCGTTGGATCAATTGCATAGCGTAAATCATGCCCTAAACGATCACTCACGAACTCGATTAAATCTTCAGATTTCCCTAATTGTGAGATGATTGTTTTCACGATTTCAAGATTTGTCCGTTCATTGTGTCCACCAACGTTGTAAACTTCACCGTTTTCACCTTTGTGTAAGACAAGGTCAATTGCTGCACAGTGGTCTAAAACATGTAACCAGTCACGTACATTTGCTCCATTTCCATAAACCGGCACTTTTTGGTCAGCTAGTACACGTGAAATTGTTAATGGGATTAACTTTTCTGGGAAGTGGAATGGTCCGTAGTTATTTGAACAACGCGTAATATTCATCGGTAAACCGTATGTTTCGTGGTACGCACGAACTAATAAGTCACTTGATGCTTTACTTGCTGAATATGGACTATTCGGTGCTAATGGTGTTGATTCTGTAAAGAATGTCGTTGGATCAAAATCTAAATCTCCATACACTTCATCCGTTGAAACGTGGACAAATTTTTTCACGTTGATTGCTTTGGCTGCATCAAGTAATACTTGTGTTCCTAACACGTTTGTTTGGATAAAGATTTCTGGTTCGGTAATTGAGCGGTCAACATGGCTCTCAGCCGCAAAGTGAACAATATAGTCAAATTGTTCTGCTTCAAATAACTCAGTAATTGCTACACGATCTGCAATATCAGCTTTCAAAAAACGGTAGTTTTCATTGTGCTCAATTTCACGATGTTTCGTTAAATCACCAGCATATGTTAATAAATCTAAGTTATAAATTGTATATTGTGGGTATTTCTCAACCATATATTGTACGAAGTTTCCTCCGATAAATCCGGCACCACCAGTTACTAAAATTTTCATAATTTATGTCCTCCAATATTATTCTTAATTCCAAAAAATTATATCATATATCTCATTTTTTTGAAATACTATCCTTACTGAGCAAATAGCGATTAAGCTTTCCTACTATCCTCTTTGACAGCAGCAATTCCAGCTGATTTAATTGTTCGTTTTTGATCAAAATTTCTGTTTCCAAAATTTGATGTTTCTTTAATAGTTCGTTATGTCTCTCGGATAATTCGTTATAGTTATCTGCCAAGGTTCCAT
>JBOFSL010000289.1:0-3924 GCA_051651525.1 Culicoidibacterales bacterium
CGGGGATTTTAGCAAAATACGGGGCAAGGTACTTATCGAGTGTAGGAACAGTTGCACAATATATCGATGATCCATTTTATCCCGTTCCAGTAGGTTATTACGAAGGTGCAGTTATTATCGTATTGAGTGTATCCGGTGAAACAAAGCAAATCATCAATCAATTACGACGTTTTGCCGATTTTAATTGTGCAGTTATAGCAATTACAAATAGTGAATCAAGTACAGTTGCCCGGATGGCAGACTTAGTATTAGCGTACTATTTTCCAATGGACATGCTAGAATATCAAGTGAATATTACGACACAAATTCCAGTAGTCTATTTCCTTGAACGAATTGGTAAACAAGTTCAAGAGAATTTAAGGAATGTGGAAAAAGTCTAAAAGTATTTTCTAGTCGCAAGCAACACGCTTGTGGCTTTTTTTGTCAACAATAATTAGACGAAAAAAACAGGTTTTTTAAAATGGAACACGTTCCAAGAAAGTAGACATGCTCCAACAAACTGGGAAATGCAGACAAGCTAGAAAGCGCTTGCTATAATGAAAGAGTAAACAAAGACGTACAGATAAAGGAGAAAATCATATGTTTCCAAAAGAATTTTTATGGGGTGGTGCAGTAGCCGCTCATCAATTAGAAGGTGCATGGACAACCGGAGGTAAAGGTGCAAGTTTAGCAGATGTAATGACAGCTGGTTCACATGGAGTACCACGAAAAATTACAGATGGTGTGATTGAAGGGGAATATTATCCAAACCACACCGGAATTGATTTTTATGGAAATTACCGTGAAGATATTCGTTTATTTGCAGAAATGGGCTTTAAATGTTTCCGAACTTCAATTGCTTGGACACGAATTTTCCCAAATGGTGACGAACTCGAACCAAATGAAGCGGGATTGCAATTTTACGATGACCTCTTTGATGAATTATTAAAATATGGAATCGAGCCAGTTATCACACTTTCTCACTTTGAGATGCCATACTACTTAGTTAAAAATTACGGAGGCTTCCGTAGCCGTAAATGTATTGATTTCTTTGTCACATATGCTGAGGCAGTGATGACACGATATAAAGATAAAGTAAAATATTGGATGACTTTTAACGAAATTAATAATCAAGCTGATTTTGAAGAAGATTTATTCCCGTTCTGTAATTCAGGAGTTATTTTCCAACCAGGTGAAAATCGTGAAGAAGTTATTTATCAAGTCGTTCATCACGAATTAGTCGCAAGTGCAAAAGTTGTCGCTTTAGGAAAGAAAATTAATCCGAATTTCCAAATTGGATGTATGATGGCGATGGTGCCAATTTATCCATATTCATGTCATCCAGATGATGTGATGTTATGTGAAGAAGAAATGCGCAAACGTTGGCACTATTCTGATGTACACGTGCGTGGTGCATATGGAAACTACACGAAAAAGTATTGGGAACGTAAAGGTCTGAATATTGTGATGGAACCTGAAGATGAAGCGATTCTAAAAGCAGGAACTGTTGATTACATCGGCTTAAGTTACTATATGTCAGCAGCTGTGAAAGCTGGTAAAGAAACAAATGATGCTGAAGCATTCAAAAACTTTGAACGCAACCCACACATTGAAGCGTCAGATTGGGGTTGGCAAATCGACCCAGTTGGTCTACGTTACACATTAAACATTTTATTTGATCGCTACCAATTACCATTATTTATCGTTGAAAATGGTTTCGGTGCAATTGATGAGAAAACCGAAACTGGTGAAGTGCACGATTCATATCGCGTATCATATTTACGAGATCATATTTTAGAAATGAAAAAAGCAATTGAATTAGATGGTGTTGAAGTTATGGGATACACGGTTTGGGGATGTATTGATGTTATTTCGTTTGGAACAGGTGAAATGAAAAAACGTTATGGATTTATCTACGTTGATCGTGACAATGTTGGAAACGGAACACTTGCACGCAGTAAGAAAGATTCATTTACATGGTATCAAAATGTCATTAGTAGTAATGGCGAAGTTATCTAAAAATAGTGGAGTCCACTTAAAAAAGGGAGAAAAATTATGAAAACAATCAAATTATTTTGTGCAGCAGGAATGTCAACGAGTATGTTAGTAAATAAAATGCAAGCAGCAGCAACGAAACAAGGCATGGAAGTCGAAATTAGTGCTCACTCAGAAGCTGAAATGGCGAAACACGTTGAAACATGTGATGTTGCGTTATTAGGACCACAAGTTGGATATCGCTTAAAAGCAGCTGAAGCAATTTGTGCACCACACCAAGTACCAGTTGCAGTTATTCCAATGATTGATTACGGGATGATGAATGGCGAAAAAGTTTTAGCATTCGCACTCGATTTAAAATAATTAAACGATAAAAAAGGAGGATGTAGCATGAATGAATTTATGAATGAAAAAGTAATTCCAGCGGTTATGAAATTTATTAGTTTGAAGGGAATCGTTGCGTTAAAAGACGGTTTACTTTACACAATGCCGCTCACAATTGTGGGATCGGTATTCTTATTACTCGCAAACTTTCCAATTGAAGCAGTCGTAACTTGGTTGAATACGAATGGTTTAATTGATCCGTTAAATCAAGCCTATGGGGCAACATTTAACATTGTTGCATTAGTTGGGGTTATCACAATTGCCTACAAATACGTTCAAAACGAAGGGTATGAAGGTATGAGTGCCGGAATTGTTGCAATGGTAACATTCGTGTTGCTGACAAATTCATTCGTTACGAGTGGAAGTGGTGAGCAAGTTGGAAACGTTATTGATAAAACGTGGACAGCTGGTCAAGGGATGATTGCAGCAATTGTAATTGGTTTAATTGTTGGATGGGCATATTCATGGTTCATGAAAAAAGACATCCGTATTAAAATGCCAGCTGGGGTACCACAAGGGGTTGCCAATGCCTTTACATCATTGATTCCAAGTTTTGTAATCATTATTGGAGCAACAATTGTGTACACATTCTTTAACTCAGTTTGGTCAACAACATTTGTTGAAGCAATCTATGGCTTCATTCAAATTCCATTACAAGGATTAACGGATTCATTATTCGGAGTTGTGATGATGGGATTCATTGTACCATTCTTATGGTTCTTCGGTATTCATGGTTCAACATTAGTCGGTGGAATTATGGGTCCAGTCTTAACAGCAAACTCATTAGCAAACCAAGCTATTCTTGATTCAGGCTTAGCGTTAACGATTGAAAATGGTGGACGAATTGTAACTCAACAGTTTTTAGATCAATTCATGACAGTAACTGGAGCAGGTTTAACAATCGGGCTTGTTGTTTACCTTGTCTTCTTTGCTAAATCAGCTCAAAATAAAGAACTAGGAAAATTAGGTGGATTACCAAGTTTATTTAATATCAATGAACCAATCTTGTTTGGGACACCAATCGTAATGAACCCATTCTTAGCGATTCCATTCATCGGGATGCCAATTATTTCAGGGTTAATTCTTTACTTCGCAATTGCGACAGGTTTAGTGCCAATGTTCAGCGGCGTACTTGTTCCTTGGACAACACCACCAATCATTTCAGGATTCCTTGTTGGTGGTTGGAAAATGGCTTTATTACAAGGTGCGATTTTAACGCTTTCATTCTTCGTCTATTTACCATTCATTCGTAAGATTGATAAATTAAATCTTGAAGCTGAAGAAGCAGCAAAACAACCAACTGAATAACCGAATGAGTAATTCTTAAAAACTCGATTTAAACTGAATCCTATAAGGTGGAAAAATTAAAAAACCACCTTATAGGTTTTTTGTATACAATAAGAAATTATCAACTGTTTGAGTTCAAAAAAATAGTCGAATTAAAAGTAATTATTTAATCAATATTACACTGTGGCAATTGTAAGGTAATGCTCTTATCGAGTCATTTTTTGGACATATGAAAAATAAAATTGTGAGAAACGCTACAATACGAACATACTTAATTGT
>JBOFSL010000290.1:0-5261 GCA_051651525.1 Culicoidibacterales bacterium
TACTTCGCCATCAACATGCATAATATCTTTATCATCAAAACAACGCACAACTTGACAGATTGCATCAGTTTGGCGAATGTGTGCTAAGAATTGATTTCCTAATCCTTCACCTTGTGAAGCTCCACGAACAAGTCCAGCAATATCTGTAAATTCAAATGTTGTCGGTACTGTTTTGTTTGGTTTAACTAATTCTGTTAATTTATCTAAACGTGAATCTCGAACTTGAACCATTCCAACATTCGGATCGATTGTTGCGAACGGATAATTTGCGGCTAATGCCCCTGCTTTTGTAATTGCGTTAAATAATGTTGATTTCCCTACGTTTGGTAAACCAACGATTCCTGCTGTTAATGCCATTGTTTGCACTTCCTTTTTTAAATTTCAAAATTTCTTCTCTTATTATACAGCTATATTAAAGTTTGAGCAAATAAATCTGATGAAACCTTGTTTAGATTTTCATTGAATCAAAAAACCAACAATCACGAGTGAGTGTTGGTTTCCTAATTATTTTTCTTGAAATATTTCTCGCCAAATTAACGTAATTTTTTCGACCGCTTGAAAAAAATCGCTTTTTGTTACTGATATTGTTCAAGAGTGCAAGCTTCTCGGAAGATTTGTTGTTTCAACAAAGAATAATCTTGTGCCACATCGGGATGCGTTTGTAAAAAGTCTCGGAATGTAATATGTCGTTCGATTTCGCGTTTTGAAAAACGATCAAAGACATAAATGTGCACACCTGGATTACTTGTTTCTTTCTGGAAATAGCATCGATATGCTATCCCTGACTCACCTTTCACTTCATATCTTAATGCTTTCCAGACATCATTAGTCGTATCGACGTAATCAATTTCTTCAACGATGACGAGAACATCCGAAATTGGTTTCGTCAATAAGTTTGGCACCGCACTACTCCCGATATGCTCAATCGCCTTAACCTCAAATCCTAAAATTTGTTTTATTATTGCTGCTGTCTTTTCAAATTCAAGACTATATTCTTCATTTGCATATACTAACTCTAATATTTTTTCATTCCCCTTTATCAATAATGATATCACCATTTGTCGTTTCCAATAAAATACTACTACCAGATTGATTTTGCTCTAAAACAATATTTTTTTCATAATCTTGACCAAAAATAGCAATATTGCCGTTCACACTGTGCGCTTGAATGCGATAATTGTTTTGAGTTGTCCCTAGTTGAATATTCCCATTCACACTGCGAATTGTCGCTAATTTTATTTCATCTGTATTGATTGTAATTGAACCTTGTTGTGTTTCTACATCAACTTGTAATAACCGAGGGCTATTCAACTCAATATTCCCATTTGTTGTTTTTGCACTAATAATTTCAACCTGATTAACTAAAATATCACCATTTATCGTTTTTCCAGTTATTTGCTTTCCACTATGTATCTCAAAAACACCATTCGTCGTTTCTGCGTCAATTGCTAACATTGAAAGCCCTGACTCAATTTTCAATGAACCATTCATGCTCATAAATTCCAAATTTTCAATCGTTTTGGGAAGTAACAACTTACCATTTAAACTTATTAATTTTTTATCACTGAGTTGCCACTTATTACCTTCACGTTCAAAACTGACATTTGGTGTCGGCATCGTTTTTTGCCAAACGGCATTACCAATAAAATGCATATTTGAATCTGGACTCGGCAAAACTTCAATTCTGCCATTTGGGACCTCTATTTTTGTTTGTGTTGCTCCGCTAATTGGTTGGCTAATCTCAACTTGTTCCGTCACACCGTTTTCCAAAATTCCATCAATCGTCCAAATAAATTTCCAATCAAACCGTTGACTATCAAGTAGGTTACTTGCGCTAAATGCCAAAAGTATTACTACGATTAAGAGCCAGATACTTAATTTTTTTTCGCGATGAAAAAAGCTACTAATAATCAGTTCAAGGCCATAAATGATAAAAACAATTGGCCAATATATGCTTAACTCATTTGCTAATTCAGGATTAATAACATTCATAACCCACACACTACCGATTAATATGACTGCAATTGCTAATGTAATTCTTCCTATTTTAATCATCTTGACCACCCCTTCGTGTCAAATTTGCTTTATTATACAAGAATGATTTATCAAAAGATAGTCAAGCAAATAAAAAAAGTCGACTAAGTCGACTTTTTTTATTTGAAAATTGGTTTAAGACGAATTGTCTGTTCGCGGTCTGGACCGACACTGAACATCACAACTGGAACATTTGCTAATGTTTCAATTCGTTTTAAGTAATTTTGCGCATTTAAAGGTAATTGTGCAAAACTTGTTACTGTTGTTATATCTTCATTCCATCCTGGCATCGTTTCATAAATTGGTTCACAGCTTGCGAATTCGTTGATTAATGAAGGAACATATTCAATTTCTTCACCATTTAAACGATAACCAGTACAGATTTTCAATTCTTCTACACCTGTTAAAACATCAAGTAACATAATTGATAATCCAGTTAATCCGCTAACACGACGCGTATGTTGAATAATCGTTGCATCAAACCAACCAATTCGACGAGGACGTTTCGTTACTGTTCCATATTCACGACCCCGTTCGCGGATACCATGTGCAACTTCATCATCAAATTCAGTTGGGAATGGACCATCGCCAACACGTGTTGAGTAAGCTTTTACAATTCCTAACACTTCGTGAATTGATTGTGGTGGAATTCCTGCACCGACTGGAATTGATGCTGCTGACGGATTTGATGATGTAACATATGGGTACGTTCCATGATCAATATCTAACATAACACCTTGTGCACCTTCAAATAAAACTTTGCTTCCATTATCAATTTCTTTGTTTAAAATATAACTCGCATCGATAATATGGGCACGTAAAATTTCAGCATATGCCATATACTCAGTATAAACAGCATCAAAATCAAAGGCTTCTTTTCCGTTAGCAAGTAAGTATTCATTTTTATCATCTAAATTGATGCGGAGCTTTAAGGCAAATAATTCTGGATCTTTTAATTCACCAACACGAATCCCAATTCGTGCAAATTTATCCATATAGGCTGGACCAATTCCACGTTTTGTTGTTCCAACTTTTAATTCGCCTTTTTTATCTTCTTGAATTTCATCGATTTCTGGGTGATACGGTAAAATCAGGTGTGCACGATCGCTAATTAATAGTTTGCTGACATCAATACCACGCTCAGTCAGCATTGTCATTTCACCAATTAACGTCTTCGGATTGATAACCATTCCATTTCCCATAATAACCATTTTCGCATTGAAAATACCTGATGGAACTAAACGGATTTTAAACTGTTGACCATTAAATTCAACAGTGTGTCCTGCATTATCCCCACCTTGGTAACGAACAACTACGTCCGCTTCTTGAGCTAAATAATCAGTGATTTTTCCTTTTCCTTCGTCTCCCCATTGGGTTCCTACTACTGCTACTGTACTCATAACGACATCGCTTGAAGCCATAGCTCCAAGCTGCCTCCTTCCAATTTTCGATACTTTTTGTTTTATTTATTCGCTAATTTTTCAACAATGTTGCGGGCGATAATTACACCATTTGCGCCAGCTTGAGCTAAACCACGGGTAATTCCAGCGCCATCTCCACCGACGAATAAACCTGAAATTGGTGTTTCAAATTTATTATCAGTTTTTGGACGAGCTGAGTAAAACTTCGCTTCAACACCATAGAATAATGTATGTTCATTAGCAATTCCCGGTGTAACATGATCTAATGCTTCCACCATTTCAATTAATGATTTCATTGTGTTATATGGTAACACTAAACCTAAGTCTCCAGGTACTGCAGTTTTTTGTGTCGGTTCAATAAAGGCTTCTTGTAATCGTTTTGGCGTTGTTCGACGCCCTTTTAAAATATCACCATAGGTTTGCACAATGATACTTCCATTCGATAAGCGATTGGCTAGTCGACTCACATCATGAGCAAATTCAGTTGGTTCATTAAATGGTTCATCAAATTGATGCGAAACAAGTAATGCAAAGTTGGTATTTTTCGAACCAAGTTTTGGGTCTTTAAATGCATGTCCATTCGCTAACATTATTCCACTATGATTTTCCACTACAACATGACCTGATGGATTAGAGCAGAATGTTCGAACTGTTGTCCCAACGCTTGTTCGATAAATAAATTTACCTTCATATAAATGTTTATTAATTTCACGCATCACAACATCACTCGTCTCAACACGAACGCCAATATCAACTTGATTTGCCTTCATCGGTATTTTATGAGCATTCATTACGTGCGTTAACCATTTCGAACCATCCCGACCCGGAACGATTGCTACCGTATCTGCAAAAATTTCCTCTTTTGCAGTTTGAATTCCTTTCACAACACCATCAGAAACAATTAAATCTTTGACTTCTGTTTTAAAAGCAAAATCAATCTTATCTACTAAATAATAATAAATATCTGTTAAAATTTGTAAGTTTTGCTCTGTCCCAAGATGACGCACTTCCGCACGTAATAATTTCAGACCTCGAGCATAGCCACGTTCTTCGATTTCTTTGACTTTTTCCGTTGTTGGATCCGTAATCGATACCGTTGCTCCATGTTTTAAATTAATTCCATCAACATAACGAATTAATTCTTCAACTTCTGAAGCGGGTAAATAATCTGTCATCCAACCGCCAAATTCAGATGTAATATTAAATTTTCCATCTGAATATGCACCTGCTCCACCGAATCCGGCAGTAATTGAACAGGCTGGTAAACAACCTGCGAATTCTTTCCGACTATTCGCCACAGGGCATTTTTGAATTTTACCTTCTAAAATTGGGCAACGACGTTGTTCAATCGCGTGACCTTTATCTGCAAGTAATACTTTTAAATTTGGATTTTGTAAATAGAGCTCATACGCTAAAAAAATCCCAGCCGGACCAGCTCCGACAATAATTACATCATACTTCTTATTTATTGGCATATGTGTGCTCCTTTGCTTCAAAGAGTATACAAATACCCCATAGTGAATACGAGGCGTAGGCGCACAACCAAAAAATATTAAGCAGACGAAAATTGTCCTTACTCGTTCGACAAGAATTTTTTAACTTTCATTTGTTCAATGTGTCTATGTCCTATGCACTCGTAATCTGGCCTTTTACGGTCACCAGGTAGAGACTCCCCCTCCATATTAGTGGGATTATACGAAGCATATATATTTGTTCTTACGTTCAAGTATGATTGCTCATACCATATGGTATTATAACAAAAAAATCTAGAAAGAACAACTCTCCTTTTTCTTTTAGTCTGCTTTT
>JBOFSL010000291.1:0-1258 GCA_051651525.1 Culicoidibacterales bacterium
GTTATGACATCGCTCTCGATGATATTTTGAACATATAACAAATTAACAAGATAACTCCGGTGAGTCCGCATAAAATCTAAGTTCGCCACATCAGCTTCAATTTCCGTTAACTTCTTATAAAAAGTCAGTTGCCGCTTATCATTAAAGTGTACCGTAATTGTTCGCAGTGATGACTCAAAATACACAACTTTGCGTAAATCGATTGTATACAGATTTTGACCACTTTTCACTAAGAGTGTTTTTTGTTTGATTTCTTGTTTATAGCTCAAAATTTTCTCGAAGATAACTTTCACACTTGAACGCGTATATGGTTTGAGTAAATAATCAAATGCATTCATCCGATAACTTTCAACTGCATGTTCGGCACTTGAAGTAGCAAACACAATTGGAATTGTCGTATCAACTTTTCGAATTTGTTTTGCAGTCTCAATGCCAGTCATTGCCGTTTCATCCATATAAATATCTAAAAAAACAATATCAAAAAATTCTGGTTTATTTCTGATTATTTCGAGCAATGCTTCGCCACTTTCACACGTGACTACTTTCACTTCAATGCCAACTTCACTCGCAAGTTGTCCGAAGATAGTTTTTAATTGCGTTAAATATAATGGCATATCATCACAGACACCAATTGTCATCATAAACTACACCTCATTTTATCGTTTTTTTATTTGCCATAAAATAATTAATCCTGTTGCCAAAATACCTGTACTCACCATTCCTAAATATGTCGATTTCTCAGCGATTCCCGTAACATTTTCACTCGTAGCTTGTTCATTGATTGTTGAATTCATCTCAGGCTCTATCGTTTGTACTGTTGCTTGTTCGATATTACTCTCGACTTCAGCTTCAAGGGTATCAGCTTTTGATTCCTCCTGTTGTATCGTACTTTGAGCTTCAACTCGTAAAGTCATATCACTTTGTTGTTGCGTCTTTTCATCAGATTGAACCGGTGGATCAATTAAATACACACGTTCATCTTCATCTTTGTCGATAATAAATTCAATATAAAAATCATTTCCGCCTACTTCACTGAAAATTCGTTGAAATTTTTTAGATACGTGATATTTATAATAAATTTGCTGATCCGTTTCCGTTCTTTCAATCAAGAATACTTCGAAAAATTGTTTTAAATCAAAAATATATTGTTGTCGGATACGTTCTTGATCTGCTTGTGTGAGCGGGCGGCTGACTTTTACTTCATACGGATTATCTGAACTTCCGGTTTGGTTTGGATTTTTTGTGACTTCTAATTCTG
>JBOFSL010000292.1:0-3358 GCA_051651525.1 Culicoidibacterales bacterium
CAGTTGGAAACCCAAGTGCTGATGCAATTGAAGCTATTCTCAATTATCAACCAAGCCAGAATCTATACTTTTTAGCTGATGTATGTACAGACGGAACGGTGTACTATGCCCAAACGTATGAACAACATCTTGCTTATCGCGATCAATATTTAGGTTGTATTGATTAAAAAAACTACCTACACTGTAGGTAGTTTTTTTGTTGGTAAAATTCAAAAACGTGTTCTGAATGCATAAGAAAAAAACACGTAAATTCATAATCTCACAACGAAAGTAAGATGTTTGAGAAAAAAGCGCTAAAAGCATTGACAATAAAACAAAAAAATCGTATTATGTTTGACAGTATGAAAAGAAATTTTCAAACCCAGTAAAGTTGGCGCCGATTCGGCGCCTTTACTTTTAGTTAATAGCGAGAGGAAGACGATGATGGACAAGCGTAAACAAATTATTGCCGACATGGAAATGTATGCAAAAGAACACCAAGTGCCAATTATTGATGGAGAAAGCCTCCAGTTTCTAATAGATTTATTTCAAAAGCATCAAGTCACATCAATTCTTGAAATTGGGACAGCAATTGCTTACTCAACAATTCAATTTGCGGATCAATTAGGAGCGACTGTTGTCAGTGTCGAACGTGATGAAGAGCGCTACCAAGAAGCAAAAAAAAATGTTGAATTAGCCGAATTGGACCAACAAATTGCCTTGCATTTTGCGGATGCTCTTGAATGGGATATTGCGGCCGATTACCAAACGCAACAATTTGATGCATTATTTATTGATGCTGCCAAAGGGAAAAACTTACATATGTTTGAAAAGTTTGAACCATATGCCAAAAAAATTATTATTACTGATAATGTTTTGTATCATGGTTTAGTTGAGACGACGGAGCACATTCGTAATCGCCGGACAAGACAAATGATTCAGAAAATCCGTAAATATAATGAATGGATTTTAAAACATCCAGACTATACTTCGCATTTAGAACGTGTTGGTGATGGTTTGATTATCACCTTAAGAAAGGATGACACTCATGTTTAAACCAGAATTAGTTGTGACGCCACTTGATGTCACGCATGCTCAAGAATTATTAACAATTGGAGCCGATGCTGTCGTTGTCGGTGAAGAACGATTTGGTCTGCGTCTCGCAGGCAATTTTGCGTTAGATGCAATTGCAACAGTTTGCGAATTTGCGCACGCTCAAAATAAAAAAGTCTACGTTTCAATGACGGGAATTTTTCATAATGACGAACTTCCTGGCGTTGCAAAGTACTTGCAAAAATTAACGGAAATTCAGCCTGATGGGATTGTTTTTGGAGATCCGAGTGTTTTAATGTTAGCGAAAGAACAAGGGATGACAATTCCGTTACAGTGGTCAACCGAAACTTTAGCGACTAACTGGTATAGTGTGAATTATTGGGGACGTAAAGGTAGTAAGCGCGCGGTATTAGCCAAAGAAATTACGCTTGATTCAGTTGTGGAAATGCAAGAAAAAACCGAAGTTGAACTTGAAGTGCAAGTCCATGGAACACTTTGTATGTTTCAATCACGACGCACATTATTGGAAAACTATTTCTTATATTTATCACGCAAAGATGCAAAAGCTTTGAAACAACAACAAGGTTTATTGTTAGTTGATGATGAACGTGAAAGTAAGTACCCAATTTTCGAAGATTACCATGGGACACATATTTTAAGTGCCGGTGATGTGTGTATGATTGATGAACTTCCAGCTTTTATTGATGCCAGAGTTGCAGCTTTAAAAATTGAAGGTTTAGGAAAGAGTCGTGAATATATCAGTACAATTACCCAATTGTACGTCCAAGGGATTACGTTATATCAAACAACACCAGAATTATACGCGCAACAAAAGCGTGAATTTGTGCAACAAATTGAAAGTTTACAACCACACTACCGTCCGTTAAATAAAGGCTTTTTCTTTAAACCGACGGTCTACTAGGAGGGAAATCATGGCGAAACGAGAAATATCACAAATGATTGATGGCAAGCGGGTCATCGTCAAAAAACCAGAACTCTTAGCACCAGCTGGAAACTTAGAAAAATTAAAAATTGCCGTCATGTATGGTGCAGATGCGGTTTTCATCGGTGGACAAGAATTTAGCTTACGCTCAAATGCTGGAAACTTTACAATTGATACAATTGCTGAAGGTGTCGCGTTTGCGAAATCATATGGGGCTTGCATTTATGTGACAACGAATATTTTTTGCCATAATGAAAATATGGGCGGGTTAGTCGAATATTTACAAGCGCTAGAATCAGTTGGCGTGCGTGGAATTATTGTTGCCGATCCATATATCATTGAAACGTGTCAACAAGTAGCACCAAAGCTTGAAGTGCACTTAAGTACGCAACAATCATTGATTAACTATAAAGCAGCTCAATTTTGGCAAGAACAAGGTTTGGAACGGCTTGTATTAGCGCGCGAAGCAACGAAACAAGAAATTGCTGAAATTATTGAAAATGTCGATGTTGAAATTGAAGTTTTCGTTCACGGAGCGATGTGTATTGCCTATTCAGGTCGTTGTACGTTATCAAATCATATGACAGCGCGCGATTCAAATCGTGGTGGTTGCTGCCAAAGCTGCCGTTGGGAATATGATTTAGTGAAACCAGATGAAGCAGGCGATTTAATGCCACTTGCTAATGATACTGAAGCTCAGTTTGCAATGAGTCCAAAAGACTTGAACTTGTTGCGTTTAGTACCAGAAATGATTGAGTTAGGTGTTGATAGCCTGAAAGTCGAAGGACGAATGAAATCAATTCACTACGTCGCAACAGTTGTCAGTGTCTATCGTAAAGTCATTGACCGCTATTGTGCGGATCCAGATAACTTTACGATTACACCTGATTTCATTGCTGAACTTGAAAAATGTGCCAATCGTGAAACGGCACCGGCTTTCTTCGAAGGGATTCCATCATTCAATGAACAGTTATTTGATCACCGTGATGAACATCCAACGAAAGAATTTATTGGCGTTGTGCAAAGTTATGATCCAACAACTCAAATTGCAATTATTCAACAACGAAATCATTTTAAACCAGGAGATGAAATTGAATTCTTTGGTCCGAAAATTGAGAATGTTGCAATGATTGTTGAAGTGATTTATGATGAAACTGATGTTGAACTTGATGCAGCGAGACATCCATTGCAAATCATCAAATTGAAGGTGCCACACCACGTAAATCCAAATGATATGATGCGAAAGGTACGATAAACGTATGAAGAACGAACAAGTAAAACCGGTAATTATTGGAATCGCTGGTGGGTCGGCCTCAGGGAAGACGACTGTAGCAGATAAAATTATTGAAAATTTCGGACACACATCGTCAGTCACGCTGATTC
>JBOFSL010000293.1:0-1909 GCA_051651525.1 Culicoidibacterales bacterium
ACAAAACATAATTTGATACATTTCATCTAAGATAATTTCCGTACTCATGAACGTACCGGTTGTATAAAATAGCGTATTTGGTGCATTTATACAGCAATCGAGTAAGCGTTTATATTTTAACCGATCTTCGTATACACCGTCAATTTTATAAAAGAAACACGGTACATAGACGGTTTGGCCTATCGTTTTAAAGTTTTGGCGCATTCGTGCTTCTTGGTCCCAGTACACGTAGACATCTTCTAAGATACTTTCCAATGTCAAACTTTGCGTGTAGCCTTCGCGAAATTGCCAAGGTTTGTACATGCCTGTTTGATCAAAGAACGCATCATGGATTTCATTTTGAATCACTTTTGTGGTCGTTTCAAAATTTGTCACCAATTTTCCACGCTTTGCTTTATCCGCAAACGTTTCAATTGGGGCAACACCCATTTCTTGCTGTAATTGACTCCAATTTTGGGTATCAACTTGGGCAAACAGTTCTTCTTTCAATGGATTAATATACAAGACATCAACACCCATTTTGAAAATCAGCAATAAAAAGTAAATTTCGTGTTTGCTAATCGCACCATAATAAATACATTTCGGTAAATAATGGTCGGTAAAATCAATTGGAGCAAAATAGCTATATGCCCAAACAATGAGTTTAGCAATAAAATCATTTCGGACAAATTCACTGAAAAATTGTTCTTGTTGCAATACAAGTTGTACGACTTGTTCCAACGCTACTAAAAATTGGTGATTTGTTTCTGGTGTTGGGAAAATTGTAATATCTTGTCGGCTTAATTGACTGACATCCATTGTCGCCAACTCAGCTTTCACGTTTTCAATCAAGGCAAATTCTGCTTGGATTGGAATCATTCCTTCAAAAAAAATGCTAATTTTTTGATGTTCTTTCAAATTTTCTTGTAATGTGTACAGTAAATCCTGATATAGGCCTTCATCATCGATGCCGACAATTCGTTGAAAATAAGGTTCACACGTTTGATATTGATTTTCACGCTCATACCGTTTCCGATACATGGCGCTCATACTTTGTTTTAAATTCATCGGCTAAGTACTCCTCTCCAGTTGATTCGAAATTCAGCACATAGGTTAAAATTTCTTCTGTCGCCTGAATTCCTTGGGTCGTTGTCACAACAGCATATTGATGTGTGAAGGTTGCATGTTTTGGTAAAATTGCTTGGCCAATTGTTGTAAACTTTCGGTCTGCTTCACTATCACCTGAAGTCATAATGTTCGGTAAATCATAGCAAGTTTGTAAATACTCAATCGCATATTGTTTATCGATTTCCGGTGTGATGACGAAAATTTTTCGTCCACTCCGGAAAACTTGGCGATTCGTCTGGAAAATTTTTTGTACGAAAGCGAAGCTATTTTTAGCATACGCTACATCAACACATTTGACAACGAGATAAAATTGTTCAATATTTTGAATTTCAGCTTGTGTTAATTGCAATTGTGCAACTTTTTGACAATCAGCTTCAACTTGCTTTGCCGTTGTCCGTGCTCGCATTAAAGCTTCCCACTTTTCATCAAGTTGACCATCAATATAAATTTGTGCGCCATTGCTACAAATTGCGAATTTTGGTGGGAATTGTTGTACCCAATCAATCCGCTGGAGTTGAAATAAATTTCGCATCGTGCAAGGAATCGTTTCAATCGTTGGTGTTGTTAAGAGTTGTTGCAACAGTTGACAACTTTTGGCTGTCATATATGTAATTGGTCGTTGGTCAGCGTGACGTTCAACACAAATGTAATCAGGATACTTTGAATGAATAATTGTATGGTCTAAATCAGTAATAAAAGTTCGTTGTTTATTCATGAATAATCGCCGCCGCTCGATAATTTTTTAACACTGTCTGATCAACTTCAATGACTGGCACTTGCTTACTGTTGGCTAAAGCAATCA
>JBOFSL010000294.1:0-26875 GCA_051651525.1 Culicoidibacterales bacterium
TCTTTGTATATGAAGCAGTCTTTTAGTGAATTTTATTCATCACATTTACGAGTACCAGCGACAGAATAGTTTTCTGGTTGCATTTCTTCAATGATAACATGAATGCGTTCTTTTGGAGCATTTGCAGTTTCACTGACAGCAGTAGTTACGCGGTCAACGAGTTGACGTTTTTGTTCATCACTGCGACCAGCAAGTAATTTTACGGTTACGATTGGCATGTTGAATCCTCCTATCTTTATTTTTGTTTAGATTATAACAACTTTATTTTAAAAAGACAATCAAATAAAACAAGAGAAGGACATCACAAATGAAAAAAAATGTGATATAATGAAGCGTGATTCTTTGAAGGAAGCGAGGCCATAGCGATGGAAGAAGTGTGGATTGATTTTACTAGCCAAACAATTTTGGATGGTGAGCGATTAAAGCATAGCTTTACATCACGCGGGCAACTGCAAAGTGATGATGAAAGCTTAATTTTAACTTTTATTGAACCTGGTGTCGAAGGACTTGAAGGTGCTATTCAAGCGCGGATTGTTGCAACACCAAATAAAGTAGTAATGACACGAAGTGGTTCAATAAAAATGCAACAAGAATTTTGTTTGGCTGATTCAGCCGTGGGAACGTATATCATTCCGTACGGTAAATTAGCAACACGAGCACAGACGTATGAACTTTCGTATGCTTGGAATGAGCAAAATGGTCATTTCTTCGTTCGTTATGATTTCTATATTGAAACAGAATTTAGTGGTGAATTTACTCTTGAATTGAAAATTCGCACAATTAATTAGGAGGATTATCTATGTCAGTTGTGGAACAACTTAAAGAACAATTACGTGAACAAATCCAACAAGCGGTAACGAAAGCGGAAATTGTTTCAACTGAAACATCATTTGAAATTCAGTTGGAAAAACCAAAAGATGGAACAAAAGGCGATTTCGCCTCAAATGTTGCGATGCAGCTTACGCGTATTGCTAAACGTAATCCGCGAGAAATTGCACAAGCAATTGCGGATAACTTTGTGTGGGATGCTGTTGAACGTGTAGAAGTTGCTGGACCAGGGTTCATTAATTTTTATTTGAAAAATGACACATTAACACAGGTGGTTCGAAATGTTTTAGATTTAGGTCAAGACTTTGGGCGTAGTACAATTGGAAAAGGTAAAAAAGTAAATATTGAATTTGTCTCAGCAAATCCAACTGGTGATTTACACTTAGGACACGCACGTGGAGCAGCAATTGGGGATTCAATGGGGCGAATTATGAGCGCTGCAGGATTTGAAATCACACGCGAATATTACGTGAATGATGCCGGAAATCAAATTCATAATTTAGCATTATCTTTACAAGCCCGTTATTTCCAAGCATTAGGGAAAGAAATGACAATGCCTGAATCAGGATATCATGGCCAAGATATTATCAATATCGCACAAATTATTAAAGAGAAGCATCAAGCAGAAATTGATAATGCAAGCGATGAAATAGCTCAATTAGCTGTTTTCCGTAAGTACGGATTGAAATATGAACTTGAAAAAATTCGTCAAGATTTAGAATTCTTCGGCGTGCCATTTGATATTTGGTCAAGCGAGCAAAGTTTATACAATGAAAACCGGATTGAACCAGCGATTGAAAAATTAGCGGACCTCGGTTTCATTTACGAACAAGATGGTGCAACTTGGTTTAAGACAACTGAATTTGGCGATGACAAAGATCGTGTACTAAAAAAATCAGATGGTTCATTTACTTACTTTACACCGGACATTGCATATCATATGATTAAATTAAGCCGTGGATACGATATGTTAATCGATATTTGGGGTGCGGATCATCATGGATATATTCCACGTATGAAAGCTGCGATTCAAGCATTAACAGGGAAAGCTGATATGTTAGAAGTACCAGTTATTCAAATGGTTCGTCTTGTTCGCGAAGGACAAGAAGTGAAAATGAGTAAGCGCCGCGGTGATGCAATTACAATTCGTGATTTAGTCGAAATGGTTGGTTTAGATGCAACACGATACTTCTTTGCAATGCGTAGTGCAGACACACAACTTGATTTTGACCTTGGTCTTGCTGAAAGTCAGTCAAGTGATAATCCTGTATTCTATGCACAATATGCTCATGCACGTGTGAGTTCGATTTTACGCAATGCTGCTGATCAAGGAATTATTTTTGATCAAACAATTGTGAACTTCGACACACTAATACACCAAAAAGAAATTAATTTGATGAATAAAATTGGGGAATTTACGCATACAGTTGAAGTTGCCGCGACACGCCGCGAACCGCATAAAATTACCAATTATATCCATGAGTTAGCTTCAACATTCCACTCATTCTATAACGAAATTAAAGTTATTGATAAAGAGAATGTAACGTATACACAACAAAAATTAGCACTCGTTAAAGCAGTGCAAATTACATTACACAATGCCTTACACTTAATTGGTGTCAGTGCACCAGAAAAAATGTAAGCGAAAGGGAGTTCAACTATGTTAGATAATTTTACACAACAACAAATTATGGAAATGTCTTTTGTTCAATTAACTCATGAAATTTTGACAGGAACACAAACACCACTACAATTTAACGAAATAGTTGTACGTGTGCAAAGTGCACAAAATGTTGCTTCAATTCAAGAAATGAATTTAGGTCAATATTATACAGACTTAACAACAGATGGACGTTTTTTAGCACTATCTGATGGAAGTTGGGATCTACGTACGCGTCACCGTTTTGAAGAAATTAACAACGATGACTTCATGCTTGATGAAGAAGAACTGGAAATCGACGAAGACGAAATCGAAGAATTAGGTTTAATTAGCCGTCCAGCAAGCGAAGAAAATTTCACCCCTGAATATGCGGAAGAATTAAATCGCTACCGTGAAAAAGTCAAAGAAGAAGAAGAATTCTAAAAAACTGATGATGAAATTGTGATTAGCATTGCTTTTCAAAAACAAAATTAGTAGAATAGACGTGGGCACTTTTTGCACGTCAGCTCTCCCCCGTAAGGTTGGGAGAGCTTTTTTGTATTTTCATACAAGAATTTACGGAGTTCAGCCAACAGACTTTGAGGAGGAATACAATTATGACAAAATATATTTTCGTGACAGGTGGAGTTGTTTCAGGATTAGGAAAAGGAATTACAGCATCATCACTTGCTTTATTATTGAAGCAACGTGGATTTAAAGTTTTTATGCAAAAATTTGATCCGTACATCAATATTGACCCAGGAACAATGAGCCCATACCAACATGGTGAGGTTTTTGTAACTGATGATGGAGCAGAAACAGATCTTGATTTAGGCCATTATGAGCGTTTTATCGATGTAAATTTGACGAAAAATTCAAATATTACAACAGGACGAATCTATTCAAGCGTGTTAGAAAAAGAACGCCGTGGGGATTATTTAGGAGCAACTGTTCAAGTTATTCCACATATTACAAATGAAATTAAGTCAAAAGTATACGCAGCAGGTCGTGAGAGCGGTGCAGACGTCGTAATTACAGAAATTGGTGGAACAGTTGGTGATATTGAATCATTACCATTTATCGAAGCAATTCGTCAAGTCCGTCGTGATCTTGGTGTAGAAAATACGTTATTCATTCATACAACATTAGTGCCATATTTAAAAGTATCGGAAGAATTCAAAACGAAGCCGACGCAACATAGTGTCAAAGAATTACGTGGACTTGGAATTCAACCAGATGTGATTGTTTTACGTACGGAAGTAAGTTTAGCAGATAGCCAAAAAGAGAAAATAGCATTATTCTGTGATGTTCCAAAAGAAGCTGTGATTGAGGCAGTTGATGCGGATACATTGTACAACGTACCAATGATGATGCAAAATCAAGGATTCGATGCCTATGTTTGTAAAAAGTTAGCATTACAATCGTTAACATTAGAAGCAGATATGTCTAAGTGGCACGATTTAGTTGAAACTGTACGTAACTTAACAGGTGTTGTAACAATTGGTTTAGTTGGAAAATATGTTGAATTACATGATGCATATTTATCAGTTGCCGAAAGTTTACAACATGCAGGGTATGCATTTAATCAAAAAGTGAAAATTGAATGGATTCAAGCCGAAGATATTACTGAAGTAAATGTCAGTCAAGTACTTGGAGAATTAGATGGTATTTTAGTTCCTGGCGGATTTGGTGAACGTGGAATACAAGGGAAAATGTTAGCAATTCAATACGCCCGTGAAAATCAAGTGCCATTCTTTGGGATTTGTTTAGGAATGCAATTAGCGGCAATTGAGTATGCTCGAAATGTACTTGGGTACGATAAAGCAAACTCAACGGAAATGGATGCGCAAACACCATACCCAATTATTGATTTCTTACCGGATCAATATGCAGGGATTCACTTAGGTGGAACTTTACGTTTAGGTGCGTATGACTGTGAATTAGTAGAAGGAACAAACGCATCAAAAGCGTACCAAGCAACCGAAGTACGTGAACGTCACCGTCACCGCTATGAGTTTAACAATAAATTTAAAGCAGATTTTGAAGCAGCAGGAATGATTTTCTCAGGAATTAATCCACAAACGGACTTAGTTGAAATTTTAGAAATTCCAGCACATCCATGGTTCGTAGCAGCGCAATTCCACCCAGAATTCTTATCACGCCCATTACGACCACAGCCATTGTTCCATGATTTTGTTGGAGCAGCAATTAGCAACGCCAAGACAAAGTAATCGGAAAAATACGTAAAAAAATAAATTTAAGCGTATAAATATTTTCATTTGCTAAGGTTTGCGGTATAATATTGGCGTATCCTTTCGAGGTTTTCACTTTTGTTCGACAAAATTTTGTTTTGAATAAAAGTGAAAATCCTTGGATTCCGGGTTAGACAGACCCGTAGAGCCTAATTTTTTTAGGAATCTTACTTAATTATTTAAGTAAGAATGTCAAAAACATTCGGAGGTATTTTTATGTTAGTTTCAGCAAAAGAAATGTTAGACAAAGCGTATGAAGGTAAATATGCAGTAGGTCAATTCAACATCAACAACTTAGAGTGGACGAAAGCAGTTTTAACATCTGCACAAGAAAATAACTCACCAGTTATTTTAGGAGTTTCTGAAGGAGCTGCTAAATACATGGGTGGATTCAACACTGTTGTTGGAATGGTAAACGGATTAATGGAAACATTAAAAATTACTGTACCAGTTGCATTACATGTTGACCACGGAAGTTTCGATGGAGCAAAAGCTGCAATCGAAGTTGGGTTCTCTTCAGTAATGTTCGATGGATCACACTATTCAATCGAAGAAAACATCGCTAAAACACAAGAAATCGTTGCATTCGCACACGCTAAAGGAATCTCTGTAGAAGCAGAAGTTGGTTCTATCGGTGGAGAAGAAGACGGAATTGTTGGTAAAGGTGATATCGCTGACGCGCAAGAATGTAAATTAATCGCTGATTTAGATGTTGACATGTTAGCAGCTGGAATCGGAAACATTCACGGACAATACCCTGCAAACTGGGAAGGTTTAGCGTTTGGTGCTTTAGAAGACATCAATGCTGCAACTGGAACAACGCCATTAGTATTACACGGTGGTACAGGAATTCCTGCTGAAATGATTCAAAAAGCAATCTCTTTAGGAGTTGCAAAAATCAACGTAAATACTGAGTGCCAATTAGCATTCCAAGCGGCAACTCGTGAATACGTATTAGCTGGAAAAGATTTACCAGAAAATGGTAAAGGATTTGACCCACGTAAATTATTAGGACCAGGATATGAAGCTATTAAAGCAACAGTAACTGAGAAAATGGAATTATTTGGTTCAATCAACAAAGCGTAATTATTTGAAAAAGTCACGAAAGTGGCTTTTTCTTTTTGGAGAGAAAACTTTGAACTTGAAACAAAACACGAAAAGCGACTTGCAAAAAAGTGAATAAATTTGTAAAATAGATAAAAGTACTGTAAGGCAAGAGGTGTGAACATGACAGCGAGTCAAATGATAAAACTCTATATTCCGTTTGTAAAATTTATTGCAGAAACGATGGGAGAAAATTGCGAAGTTGTTTTACATGATTTGACAAAAGATGGGGGAACAATTGTTGCAATTGAAAATAGTCAGATTAGTGGGAGGAAGATAGGTGATTCACCGACTGATTTAATTTTAAAAGTCATCCAAGATCGAGAATATCAAGAGAAGGATTTTATTACAAATTATCGCGCTGTTGGTAAAAAAAATCAAATTTGTCGTTCATCGACATATTTTATTAAAGATGATTTTGGCCGATTAATTGGCATGTTGGGGATTAATACTGATATGCAAGCATATCATGATTTAAATCAAATCATCGGTCAGTTTTTACAATTTAGTAATGATCCAGATTCACAGTCGGCAAATGAAACCAAAGTGACGGAACATTTGCATGGGAATATTGATGATGTCCTACGATCAATGATTACAGCTGAAATTGATCGATACGGCGTTGATCCAGTTCGATTATCAGCTGATGAAAAAATGTCGATTATCAAGTCGTTATCTGATCAAGGTGCATTTTTATTGAAAGGTTGTGTGAGTGAAGTCGCAAAATTATTGAAAACTTCAGAACCGACAGTCTATCGTTATTTAAATAAAATAAAAGAGTAAAGTGCGAATTCGCACTTTTTTCTTGAATTCTATGATTACTGTTAAAGATTTGATATGATGAAAGAGACAGAGAAAAGGAGGGTTTTATATGTTATTTGAAAAATTGACAGTCAAAAATCTTGAAGCAAAAAATCGCATTGTTGTACCACCGATGTGTACATATCATGCTGAAAATGGGGAAATAAATGGTTTTCACCAGATGCACTATGGTTCGCTAGCACTAGGAAAACCAGGTTTAATTATTGTTGAAGCGACTGGTGTCACGCCTGAAGGACGAATTACGAGTAAAGACTTAGGGCTCTACAATGATCATCAAGCTGAAAAAATGAAAGCTTTTGTACATGAAGTGAAGAAATATAATGACACGCCATTAGCAATTCAGTTAAGTCATGCAGGTCGTAAGGCGACAACACAAGACCCGATTAAATACGCACCAAGTAGTATTCGTTTTGATGAATCATTTCGAACACCGACAGAACTAACGACACAACAAATTCAAACGGTTGTCGCAGCATTTGCCCAAAGTGCAAAATATGCACATGAAGTTGGCTTTGATGCATTAGAAATTCATGGTGCACATGGCTATTTAATTCATCAATTTCTGTCACCATTAACGAATCATCGCCAAGATGAATATGGTGGGACATATCGATCACGACTGCGTTTTTTACGTGAAGTTATTGCAGCTGTTAAAAGTGAATGGCCTAGCGATAAAGTCCTGATGTTACGGATATCTGCTGATGATTATCATGCTGATGGCAATCAGTTAGCTGATTACCGTGAAATGATGTTAGCAGTGGCAAAAGAAATTGATATCTTAGATGTTTCAACAGGAGGAATTATTCCTGTTCAACCACATGTCTACCCGGGTTATCAGTTAAAACATGCTCAAGTTTTACGAGAGGCAACAAAACTACCGGTTATTGCAGCAGGATTATTACATGAATACGATTTAGCTCAATACGCATTAGAAAGTGGACAAAGTGATTTTATTTCAATGGGACGAGCGATGTTGACGAATCCACATTTGCCAATTGCCTTAGCGCGCACGAGTGGACAACGAATTGCACAAAATTTACCATATAGTAAGGGGATATAAGCATGGAAACAATACTTTTTTATGGAACAGACCAAAAATATAAAGAACAAGCTTTTGAAGTGCGGCATAATGTTTTTACATTAGAACAAGGCTATCCAAGTGAAATTGATATCGATGAATACGACGAAACCGCTTGGCACGTAGTTATAATTGAAAATAATCAGCCAATTGCGACAGCTCGCTTAATTAAAATTGGTGATAAAACGAAAATTGGTCGTGTTGCGGTTATACAATCAGCAAGAAAACGTGGCTTAGGCGCTAAGGTTATGCAAGTGTTATTGGACAAAGCTCAAGAACTTGGACGAAAAAAGGTTGTTTTACATTCACAAACACATGCTCAAGAATTTTATGAAAAGCTTGGTTTTGTAAGTGACGGTGAAAATTTTCTAGAAGATGGTCAGCCACATATTGCAATGATTCGCACTTTTGATAATGAAAAATAAATAAAAACACAATAAAACAAAAAAGACCATTTAAATTTGGTCTTTTTTTTTATATAATAGAAGATGTCTTTATCCATCTTTACTTGGAGCGACATCCTAAAAATAGGTTTTATGGGAAAGGAAGAACGCCATGCGAGTTTTTAAAGTTGAAGGTAAATACCCTTTAAATGGAACGATAGAAGTAAGCGGTGCGAAAAATAGCGTTGTAGCTTTAATTCCAGCAGCAATTTTAGCTGGAGGTGTAGTCATTTTAGAAAATGTCCCAGAACTTTCAGACGTTTACGCTTTAAATACAATACTAAACGAATTAAATGTTAAGACAACATTTACTAATAATACACTTACAATTGATTCAACTCATATAAATTATCAACCATTATTAGAGGGAGCTGTTCAAGAACTACGTGCTTCATACTATTTAATGGGAGCAATGCTCGCGCGATATAATGAAGCTACACTTGGAATGCCTGGAGGGTGTTACTTAGGTCCAAGACCAATTGACTTACACTTGAAAGGGTTCCAATCACTTGGAGCTGAAGTGGCGATTGAAAATGGTGCATACCATTTACATGCACCTGAAGGTGTAATCGGAACGAAAATCAACCTTGATATTCCAAGTGTCGGAGCAACAATTAATATTATGCTTGCGGCTGTTCATGGAAAAGGAACGACAACCATTGAAAATGTTGCGAAAGAACCAGAAATTGTTGATATTGCTACTATGTTAAATAACATGGGGGCAAAAGTAACTGGTGCTGGAACGGATACGATTCGTATTAAGGGAGTTCCTTCGGAAACGATGCACGGTTGTCGCCATCAAGTCATTCCTGACCGGATTGAAGCAGGTACTTACATGGTTGCTGCTGCAATAGCCGTTGGTGAAGGACAAGAAGTGAAAATCGATAATATTATTCCAGAGCACATGGAAGCATTTCTTTCAAAAATGGAAGAAACAGGTGTGAATATTGAAATTGGAATGGATTCTGTTGTCATTCGTCCTTCAGAAAAATTAAAATCAGTTAATGTCAAAACAGGAGTATTTCCCGGGTTTGCGACTGATTTACAACAACCATTTACCTTATTGTTAACACAAGCAGAGGGTGCGAGTATTATTACGGACACGATTTATAGTGCGCGTTTTAAGCATGTTGATGAATTACAGCGAATGGGTGCAACAATTCGAAATGAAGCGTCAACAGGAATTGTTATTGGACCAAGTAGCCTTGAAGGTGCAAAAGTAACCGCAACGGATTTACGCGCGGGTGCAGCCATGGTTTTAGCTGGTCTAATTGCTAATGGAATTACTGAGATTCATGATATTGAACATGTCGAACGTGGATATGAACGAATTATTGAAAAACTCACAAATGTCGGTGCAAAAATTTGGTATGAAGAAATCTAATCGAAATCTTATTGCATAACAAAAGATAAATTGCTATAATTTCATATGGTATGAACGTTAATACGTCATTATCACTACGGCTAGTAGTACAGTTCACTAGGTGACTAGGAACTCAACTATAGAAATAGGTTAAAGTTCGACCTTTCATGATTTGGAAAATTGACTTCACTGGAACTGGAAGGTTCACATTTCATGCTTATTCTAGGTAAACTAGTACCTAGGGCAGAAGGAGAATACATTATGAAAAAGGGAATTCACCCAAATTACACAACAGTAAACGTTACATGTACTTCATGTAATACAGAATTCGAAACAGGTTCAGTTTTAAGCGAAATCCGTGTGGATACTTGTTCAAACTGTCACCCATTCTACACAGGACGCCAACGTTTCGTTGCAGCTGATGGACGTGTAGATCGTTTCATGAAAAAATATGGTATTCAAGCTGAGACGGAAGAACAATAATTCATCCATCTCAAAAAAAAGCAGGTGCGATGCACCTGTTTTTTTGTTACAATAAATAAAAGAAAACACCGATTGAGGTGTAAATATAGAGGAGGTTTATCGTATGCATTTTGACTTACGAAAAGATGGATGGTTGGAAGTAATCTGTGGTAGCATGTTTGCTGGGAAAACAGAAGAGTTAATTCGTCGATTGAAGCGCTTAGAGTATGCAAAAAAAACCTTTTATGTGTTTAAACCCCAAATCGACAACCGCTATAGTGACAGTGATGTCGTTTCACACAACGGACAAGCAATTGAAGCAATTGCTATTGTTCATGCAAAAGACGCACTGAATTATCTGACACCAGATACTGCGGTCGTTGCGTTTGATGAGGTTCAATTTTTTGACGTTGGTGTGATTCATGTAATAGAAGAGATTGCAAGTCGAGGAATTCGGGTAATTGCTGCTGGTTTAGATATGGATTTTCGTGGTGAGCCGTTTGGGATTATCCCCAACTTATTAGCAAAAGCTGAGTTTGTAACAAAACTAACTGCCATTTGTACAGTTTGTGGTGAACCGGCAACACGGACACAACGATTAATAAATGGTCGACCAGCAAATTACCATGATCCAATTGTGCTAGTTGGCGCACAGGAAAGCTATGAAGCACGATGTCGTCATTGCCATCAAGTGAAAAAAGATTATCGTACCCAAGTAGAGGAGAATTAAGATGAGTTTATTACAACGTTTAGAAACAGTTGCTGATCGTTATCACCAACTGACAGAACAATTAAGTGATCCAAATATCGGGAGTGATCCAAAGCGTTTGATGTCATTATCACGTGAACAATCACAACTCCAAGCTGTATATGATAAATACAATGAGTATAAAAAAGTAATGGAAGGTATTGAGGACGCAAAGTTTTTAATTGCTGAAGAAAAAGACGAAGAAATTCGTGAAATGGCAAAAGAAGAATTACGTGAACTGGAGCAACTTGTTCAACCATTCGAAGATGATATTAAAATTTTATTGATTCCAAAAGATCCAAATGATGATTTAAACGTTATCGTTGAGGTTCGTGGTGCGGCAGGTGGAGATGAAGCCAATATCTTTGCTGGAGATTTGTACCGTATGTATATTCGCTATGCTGAGACGCAAAATTGGAAAGTTGAGATTTTAGAATCACATGAAGCTGATATGGGTGGATTCTCATTAATCTCATTCTTAATCAAGGGTCAAGGTGCATATTCGAAATTGAAATTTGAATCAGGATCACACCGAGTTCAACGTGTACCCGCAACGGAAAGTCAAGGACGGATTCATACCTCAACAGCGACTGTATTAGTTATGCCTGAAGTTGATGATGAAATTACAGTTGATATTAAAACAAATGATATTAAAATCGATGTTTACCGTTCAGGTGGTGCCGGTGGACAATCAGTTAATACAACCGATTCAGCCGTACGTATTACACATTTAGCAAGTGGTATTGTTGTTACGTGTCAAGATGGACGTTCACAACATGAAAACCGCGACCAAGCAATGAAAGTATTACGTGTCAAATTATATGACATGGAACTACAACAGCAACAAGCAGAATTAGCAGCTGTTCGCCAATCAAAACTTGGAAGTGGTGATCGCTCTGAAAAAATCAGAACATACAACTACCCACAAAACCGTGTGACGGATCACCGTATTGGATTAACAATTCAGCAATTAGATCGTATTATTGAAGGGAAACTGACAGATATTATCGATGCTTTATTAGTTGAAGAACAACGTGAAAAACTAGCGCAAGGATTAGGTGAGTAATATGACGATTCAGCAAATGTTGAAAGCGGCAGAACAACAACTTGATGCAAACGGAAGTGAACAATCACTAGCGAAAATTTTACTTGTTGATGCACTTGAAATGGAAAGTTATGAAATTTTGATGCGTTTAAATGAACAAGTAGAACCAGCAAAAGAAGCGAAGTTTATGGCGAACTTAGCTCGGTTTATCGAACATAATGAACCAGTCCAATATATCATTGGTTATGAGTACTTTATGGGACGTAATTTTCATGTGAGTGATGCTGTATTAATTCCGCGACCAGAAACAGAAGAGTTAGTGTATCATATTCTTGACTGTATTGATGACTATTTCCCAGACACAAATCCAGTTCGTTGCTGTGATGTTGGAACCGGAAGTGGTGCAATTAGTGTTTCATTAGCGGCTGAATGTGAAAAAGTCACAATGGTAGCGACAGACATTAGTGAGGAAGCATTACTTGTGGCTAAGCAAAATGCTGCTGATTTTGCGCCACAAGTGAGTTTTATGGCTGGCGATATGGTCCAACCACTCATCGATGCGGGTGTTCAAGTTGATATTTTTATTTCAAACCCACCATATATTCCAGCTGAAGAACAAGTTGATTCATTAGTTAAAGATAATGAACCACATGTTGCACTGTTTGGTGGAAATGATGGATTATATTTTTACCGTAAAATTTTTGATACAGTAACAGCAATTTTAGCACCTAAACGCAATATGCTTGCATTCGAAATGGGCTATGATCAAGGAGACCGCTTATCGGCCTTAGCTGCCGAGTATTTCCCGACTGCTGAAATTGAAGTAAAACAAGATATTAATGGTAAAGACCGCATGTTATTTATTTACAATAACGTAAAATAACAACAAAAAATCTTTTCGACAGTGTTGTTGAAAAGATTTTTTGTTTTATTCAAATAAATCAAAGGTTTGTGATAGCGATGTTAGTACAAAAAACAGAAGAAATTATTAAAGCATTACTCAGCGGTGAAGTTGTCGCTTTTCCAACGGATACTGTTTATGGACTTGGTTGTGACGCTAATAATCACCAAGCGTTGGCAAAAATTTATCAGATCAAACACCGACCGTTAGAGAAACCGCTCATTTTATTTGTTGCAAATCAAGCTGATGTGATTAAATACGTGTCAAGTATTCCAGAATTAGCAACTGATTTAATGGAGCGATTTTGGCCGGGGCCATTGACAATTGTTTTGCCGAAAAAAGCAATAGTGAGTGAAAATATCAGTTCTGGATTAGCCACAATCGGATTGAGAATGCCAAATCATCCAGCAGTACTTGAAATTTTACAACAAAGTCAATTAACTTTGGCAACGACAAGTGCAAATTTATCAGGAGAAGCGGCAGCAACAAGTGGGATACAAGTTGAAGCGACGCTAGGTAATACAATTCAAGTGCTTGATGGTGAAGCAGAACAACAAATTGCTTCAACAGTTATTGAAATCCAAGCGAATAATGAATACCAAATTTTACGCGAAGGTGCAATTTCAACTACGGTAATTCAGCAATTGATTATGGAACGAAAAGCTACGCGCAAGCAAAAGGGTAGGTAATTGCTTGAGAGTATGATACAATCACCAAAATATTAAATAGGATGGTGGCATATGAACGATCAAGCAATTGTGCATTTACTTAACAAAGAAAAACAACGGCAAAAACAAACAATCGAATTAATTGCTTCAGAAAATTTTGTGAGCCAAGATATATTGACAGCACAAGGTTCAATTTTGACAAATAAATATGCCGAAGGCTATCCAGGTAAACGCTACTACGGTGGCTGTGAATGGGTAGATGAAATTGAAACGTTAGCCATGAAACGTTACCAACAATTATTTGATGGTGAGCACGTCAATGTTCAGCCACATTCAGGTAGCCAGGCAAATATGGCAGTTTACATGACGATACTCCAGGCGAATGATTGTGTACTTGGAATGGACTTAAACGCTGGTGGACATTTAACACATGGACATCCTTTGAATTTTAGTGGACTAAACTATAATTTTATTGAATACGGTGTGAATGAAGATGGACGAATTGATTATGAACAAATTCGCCAATTAGCCCATGAGCACCGCCCGAAAATGATTGTCGCTGGAGCGAGTGCCTATCCATTTGCGATTGATTTTAAAAAGTTTCGAGCGACTGCGGATGAAGTTGGTGCTTATTTAATGGTGGATATGGCGCATATTGCAGGCCTAGTAGCAGCTAATTTACATGAAAATCCAGTACCAATTGCTGATTTTGTGACAACAACAACGCATAAAACATTACGCGGACCACGTGGTGGCTTGATTTTTTGTAAGCATGTATATGCGGAACAACTCAATCGGAGCATATTCCCCGGAATGCAAGGAGGACCACTTCAACATGTGATTGCAGCTAAAGCGATTGCTGCATTTGAAGCAATGCAACCAGAATATCGGGTGTATCAAAGACAAGTGATTTTAAATGCACAAGCATTTGCACAAGCAATGATTGATTGTGGTTGGCCGGTGATTGGCGGAGGAACAGATAATCATTTATTTTTAGTTGATGTACATAGTGTCCATCAACTAACTGGAAAGTGGGCTCAAGAACGATTGGATCAAGTCGGAATAACCACAAATAAAAATACGATTCCGAACGAGCGGCTAAGCCCGATGGTTACAAGTGGCCTTAGACTAGGCACACCTGCAATGACGACGAAAGGTTTCAAAGAAAACCATTTTGTGACTTTAGCAAAGTTAATAACTGAAGCGTTAATCCCTGAGAAAACAACGAATGATTTAGCAATAATTATGCAAAAAGTCCAATTTTTACAACAAAGCATTGAATAAACACGCTAGCAAACGCTAGCTTGTTTATATTAAGCGACTCTTTTGTTAAAGGGGATATTGAAAGCGGGAGTGAGTGGGAAAACATTGAGATTAGAGGTGAAAGAGGCTTTTTGTTTATAAAAACAAAGAAAAAAACGAAAAAAATGATGAATAATTTAAAGGATATTTGCGAGATATTGTCCAAAATTTGTACAGATATGGTACAATAGAAAAGATATTTTGAAACTTGATGTAAAGGGTGATAAGATGATGAAAATTGCAATTGCTGCTGATCATGGTGGTGTAGAATTAAAAGCTGAAATCGTTCAGCTGTTAAATCAATTGAATTATGAAGTCAAAGATTTTGGTGCTTTTACAACCGATTCTGTAGATTATCCAGATTATGCAAAAGTTGTCGCAACTGAAGTTGCCAATGGGAACTTTGAACGTGGAATTTTAATTTGCGGAACTGGAATTGGTATGAGTATTGCAGCAAATAAAGTCAATGGTATTCGTTGTGCTTTAGTTGGCGATGTATTTAGTGCAAAAGCAACACGGTTACACAACGACACAAATGTTTTGGCATTAGGTGCACGTGTAATTGGTATTGAATTAGCAAAAATGATTACTGAAACTTGGCTAGAAACAGAATTTGAAGGTGATCGTCATATTCCACGATTAGCCAAAATTACTGAAATTGAAAGCCAAAATTGCAAAGGGGAATAAAAAAATGAACAAGTTACATGTTTTTAATCATCCACTTATTAGTCATAAATTAACTAATATTCGTAAAGAGACAACGGCAACGAAAGATTTCCGTGAAACTGTCAATGAAATTGCTGGTTTAATGGCTTACGAAATTACACGTGATTTAAAATTACGTGATGTTGAAATCAAAACACCAGTTGCAGTGACAACTCAAAAAGAATTATCACAAGAAGTGTTTATTATTCCAATTTTACGTGCAGGTTTAGGAATGGTCGATGGAATTCACCGTCTTGTACCAACAGCAAAAATTGGTCATGTCGGAATTTATCGTGACGAAGAAACACTTGAGCCGAAAGAGTATTTTTCGAAATTCCCACACGGTTTAGAAACAGCAATGAACTTAGTTGTTGATCCAATGTTGGCAACGGGAGGGTCTGCAATTGCTGCAGTTACGATGTTAAAACAACGTGGAGCAAAAACAATTAAACTTGTATGTTTAGTTGGAGCACCAGAAGGTGTAAAAGCATTCCACGCCGTACACCCAGATGTGGATGTATACTTAGCATCATTAGATGAAAAATTAAATGAGAAAGGGTATATTGTAACTGGACTTGGAGATGCTGGCGATCGTTTATTTGGGACGAAGTAAGTATGTACGAAGATAATTTTAGTGTCGAATATGCTAAAAATGTCCTCATTCGAATTCCGATTGTCGGGATTATACTAGCAATAGTAGGATTTTTCATGTTTCGCTTGAACACGTCAATCTTATTTGGCGTATTATTAGGTGCTTGTATTTCAAGCTTAAACTTTTGGTTGCAAGTTCGTTATGTTCAAAGTATTATCTTTGCTGACAAACCAAAACGTTTTATCATTGGTTCATTCGTGCGCATGGCAGCAACCGCGGGTTCATTTGTGATTGCAATGCTATATCCACAATGGTTTAATATTTTTGCCGTGTTTGCCGGAGTAATGATTGCACCATTAATCATTATTGGTTATCGCCGGCGGCAAACACCCGCAGCGAAAGGAGGTCAGAAGAAGCAATGAATATGATGCTGACAACTGCAGTAAAAGAAGGATTAACATTAGGCAACTTTACGATTGGACCAGAAATGTTCTATGGCTGGGGTGCAATGTTAATTATTATTGGTTTAGGTTTACTTGGACGCAAATATTTGAATCAATTAGAACCAAGTGGTAAGCCACCGAAGTTCATCATTATTTGTGAACAGTTACTAAGCTTTTTTGATGGGACAGTGGCAACTAATCCGTATCGCCGAGCGATTGGACCGATGTTATCAACATTGTTTATTTATTTGCTCTTGATCAATACATTGTCACTTTGGGGATTACGTCCAGCGGCATACGATTTATCAATTGCGCTCTCGTTAGGGTTGCTTACATTTATCATCATGCATAGTCTTTCATTTAAAACATACGGCGCAAAAGGATACTTCAAACAGTACATGAAACCGTTTGGTTTTATGTTACCGTTGAATATGATCAGTTTTGCGACTGAGTCAGTGACAATTTCACTCCGTTTATTCGGAAACATGGTTGCTGGAACAGTTTTAGCTGAAGTATTACGCGCATTAATTACACCACTTGGATATTTCATCCCTGGGGTGGCACTGAGTTTTTATCTTGATATTTTCTCAGGAACAATTCAAGCATTGGTATTCACCATGCTAACGGCAATATTAATTTCGAGCCGAACAGAATAAATATGGGTATCACACGAAACCGTGTACCAAATAAATTAAAAAACAATCATTTTGATAGGAATTTTAGGAGGATTTACAAATGGCAGCAGTTATTGAAGTAGGAAACGCTATTGCAATTGCGGGGATCGCAGTTGGAGCCGGATTGGCAGTTATGACAGGATTTGGAGCAGGTATTGGACAAGGTGTTGGTGCTGGTAAAGCAGTAGAAGCAGTAGGACGTAACCCTGAAGCAGCAGACAAAATTCAACAATTAATGATTGTTGGTTTAGCAATGGCTGAAACAACTGGAATCTATGGATTATTAGTTGCAATCATGTTAATCTTCATCTTAGGTGGTAACCTCGTTTAATCGATGGTGCTAAGTGAGGTGAAGCAAAATGGATATTAATTTTTCTTTGAACTTTGATATACTAACTTTTATTTTGAGTTTAGCTTCAACAGCGATTTTATTTTATGTGATGTACAGATTGCTATGGCAACCTTTGCAAAATTACTTAGAGCGTCGTCAACAATATGTTGTTGAACAAATTGCGCAAGCAGACGTTCAAAATAAAGAAGCAGTTGAAACAAATACAGAAGCGCAAAAACGTCTTCGTCGTGTTCAAGAAGAATCGACAGGAATTCTAGATTCAGCTCGCATGCGTGCGGATCAAACAGCAACGAAAATGGCTGAAGAATTACAAAGCGATTTACGAAAACGCCGCGAAGCATTTGATGTACAGTTAGAAATTGACCAACAACTTGCTCAAAAAGAACTGAAGGACCAAGCGATTGACCTTTCAGTTGTAATTGCGAGCCAATTATTAAGCGAACAAGTGGATGAAGCGAATACAAAAGCCAGAGCGCTTGCTATGGCTGAGAAAATGGTGATGGCAAATGGACGCTAATGTTGCGCAAAAATATGCACAAGCATTATTTTTAGCAGTCACAAGTGACTATGAACAAAAAGCTGAGCAATTGGTAAAAATTGCTCAAAGCTTTCATGCTCAACCAAATGTTTTTCGCTTACTTGAGGATCCACGCTTAAGTAACCAAGAAAAACAAGCGTTTATCGCAGAAACATGTGTTGGGGCGCAACCTGAAGTAATTAAATTTATTCAGTTAATTTCAGCAAACCAACGTTCACGCGAAATAGTCGCAATTGCTGACTATTTTGAAACAATTGTTTTAAAAATGAATGGACAACAAAAAGCGACTGTAACAACTGCTACAGCACTCGATGCCGAGACGTTAGCAATTTTAGTTACAGCTGCTGAAAAACGCACGGAAACTAAGCTCGTACCAACCCATGTAATCGATCCAACGATTATTGGTGGTGTGAAAATGAGTATTGGGGCCCAAACGTACGATGATTCATTCGCAACCAAATTACAAAAATTACAGTCAGATTTACGAAAACTGACAATTTAAACCATGAGGTGTCTATATGAGCTTAAAACCAGAAGAATTAAGCCGTGTCCTTGCCCAAAAATTGAAAGACTATGAACAAACAGTTGATTATTATGAATCAGGTGTAGTTGTCAAAGTTGGAGATGGTGTTGCGACGGCAAACGGATTAGATAATATTATGATGAGTGAGCTTGTCGAATTTGCTGATGGAACTTTAGGAATGGCAATCAACCTTGAAATGCATACAGTTGGGATTGTTATGCTAAGTGAGAGTGATGAAATTCGTGAAGGTTCAATTGTAAAACGAACAGGACGCATCGTCGAAATTCCAGTCGGAGACGGATTATTAGGTCGGGTTGTAAATCCACTTGGTGAACCAATCGATGGCAAAGGTGATTTAGCGACAACAGCAAAACGCCCAGTTGAACGCATTGCACCTGGGGTTATGACACGTAAGAGTGTACATCAGCCATTACAAACTGGGATTAAAGCAATTGATTCAATGTTCCCAATTGGACGTGGACAACGTGAGTTAATCATCGGTGACCGCCAAACCGGAAAAACAGCAATTGCGATGGATACGATTTTGAACCAAAAAGGTGAAAATGTAAAATGTATCTATGTTGCAATTGGTCAAAAAAATTCAACAATTGCCAGCGTTTATAACACATTATTCCGCCACGGAGCAATGGAGTATACAACAATTGTTGCAGCTAGTGCATCAGACATGGCGCCAGTTCAATACTTAGCACCATATGCAGGATGTGCAATTGGTGAAGAGTGGATGGACAATGGTGAAGATGTGTTAATCGTGTATGATGATTTATCAAAACACGCGGTTGCTTATCGTACCTTGTCATTATTACTTCGCCGTCCACCGGGACGTGAAGCATATCCAGGAGATGTATTCTACCTGCATTCACGTTTATTAGAACGTGCGTGTAAATTGAATGAGAACTACGGTGGTGGATCAATGACGGCTTTACCGATCATCGAAACACAAGCAGGAGATATCTCAGCATACATTCCAACGAACGTAATTTCGATTACCGACGGACAAATTTTCTTACAGGCAGATCTTTTCAATGCCGGACAACGCCCAGCAATTGACACGGGACTTTCAGTTTCACGTGTTGGTGGAGATGCACAAACAAAAATTATTAAAAAACTATCTGGATCAATGAAAATTGATTTAGCTCAATATTCAGAATTACAAGCATTCGCACAATTTAGTTCTGATCTTGATCCAACAACAAAAGCTGTTCTTGACCGTGGAGCAAAATTAATGGAAATGATCAAGCAGCCAGTAAATCAACCAGTTCGTTTAGAGGAACAAGTTGTTTTATTATTTGTGGTACAACATGGATATTTAGCAAAAATTGCTGTCAATGATATGAAGCGCTTTGAAAAAGAAGTGTTAGAATTCTTTGAAATTCAAGGACAAGATGCATATGCATTAATCCGTGAAGAAAAAGCTTTAACACCAGGAGTTGAACAAGTGCTTCGAATTGAACTTGACAAGTTTATGGCGAATTTCGCAGTAGCAGGTGATCGTTAATGGCAAAAGGGATGAAAGCCATCAAAGACCGTATGTCTTCGATTAAATCAACCAAAAAAGTCACTAGTGCGATGCAGCTTGTTTCAATGGCAAAACTTCAAAAATATCAACGCCAAATTATTTCAATTAAGTCATATAAAGAGTTAGTCGAACAACATATGCAACATATTTTAGTCGCTGCGAAAAACAAGCAAACTGAAATTGATGTTGCGTATTTCCGCCAACCAAAAGAAACACGTAAAATTGCGTATATCGTTTTTACGTCTGATGTTGGTTTGTGTGGAGGGTATAACGTCAATGTGCTACGGACACTACGAGAAGAAGTAAAAGCACAGCCTGATGTAGAACATCTCTTTTATTTCGTTGGAAAAAATGGTGCTGAAAAAGCATCGTTCTACAATTTGTCAGCAACATTTACGCTCGTTGGGCGCAATGAAACGTTGTCATATGAAGAGTTAACTGATGAAATTGTGATGCCGCTTATGGATATGTATGCATGTGAAGAGATTGATGCAATCAAAATCATGTACACAGAATACAAAAATCCATTAATCCAAAATCCGATTTTAACACAAATGTTACCAGCTAATTTTGAAGCAACAAACCAGGAAACAGCTGAAAGTGGCGAACCAGTAATCACTGCAGATACACTTTTTGAACCAAATCCAAATACAGTATTAACATATTTAGCACCGAAAATGATTTCGACGATGGTATATATTTATTTGCTCGAATCACTAACAAGTGAGGCGGCAAGCCGTCGAATGGCAATGGAAAGTGCAAATACGAATGCTGATCAAATGTTAGATACGCTTTCGATTTTATATAACCGTGAGCGTCAAGCAGCTATCACCCAAGAAATGTCTGAAATTATTGGGGGATCTGAAAGTTTAAATTAGGAGGAAATGACAATGAATAAAGGAAAAGTTGTCCAAGTCATTGGTCCTGTCCTCGACATTCAATTCGAACAAGGTCAATTGCCAGCAATGCGAAATGCAATTGAAATTTCATATAAAGGCGAAAAACTTGTTGTTGAAGTTGCTCAACACATCGGTGATAACATCGTACGTGCAATTGCAATGGGCGCAACTGAAGGTATTAGTCGTAATATGGAAGCAGTTGACACTGGAAAAGCAATTACTGTACCAGTTGGAGAAGTGACATTAGGGCGTATGTTCAATGTATTAGGTGAACCAATTGATGAAGGTGCAGCAGTAAGCGAAGATGTCGAGCAGCATCCAATTCACCGAGGAGCACCTGCTTTTCATGAATTAAATATGTCGACAGAAATTCTTGAGACTGGAATAAAAGTAATCGATTTAATCTGTCCTTACTTAAAGGGTGGTAAAATTGGATTATTTGGTGGTGCAGGAGTTGGTAAAACCGTATTAATTCAAGAGTTAATCAATAACGTTGCCAAACATCATGGAGGAATCTCAGTATTCGCCGGAGTTGGTGAGCGTACACGTGAAGGAAATGACTTATATCACGAAATGACTGAGAGTGGTGTAATTGATAAAACTGCACTTGTCTTTGGTCAAATGAATGAGCCACCAGGTGCACGTATGCGTGTGGCCTTATCAGGTTTAACGATGGCAGAATACTTCCGTGATGGTCAAGGGCAAGATGTGTTATTATTCGTTGATAATATCTTCCGTTTCACTCAAGCTGGTTCTGAAGTTTCAGCACTTTTAGGACGTATTCCGTCAGCCGTTGGGTACCAACCAACATTAGCAACGGAAATGGGTGACTTACAGGAACGTATCACATCAACGAAAAAAGGGTCGATTACATCGGTTCAAGCCGTTTATGTACCAGCCGATGATTTAACCGATCCAGCACCAGCAACAACGTTTAATCACCTTGATGCAACGACAGTACTTGACCGTGGAACAGCAGCATTAGGAATTTATCCAGCTGTAGATCCACTTGGTTCAAGTTCACGTATGTTAGATCCACAAATTGTTGGAACTGAACATTATGAAGTTGCCCAAGCGGTACAACAAATTCTTCAGCGTTACAAAGAATTACAAGATATCATTGCAATTCTTGGAATGGATGAGCTAAGTGAACAAGATAAACAAATCGTTCATCGTGCTCGTCGTATCCGTAACTTCTTATCACAACCGTTTACAGTTGCAGAACAGTTTACAGGTATGGAAGGTAAATATGTACCAGTTAAAGAATCAGTTCGTGCATTCAAAGAAATCCTTGAAGGATTACATGATGAATTGCCAGAACAAGCATTTCTTTATGTTGGAACAGTTGAAGATGCGATTGCGAAAGCAAAAACATTACAGGAAAAAGGTGAGTAACTATGAGTTTTCATCTTAAAGTTGTTGCAATTGATCGCCTACTATTTGAAGGTGAGATTGATAAAATGCTAGTCACTACAACAGATGGGCAATTGACAATTTTACCAAATCATATTCCACTCATTTCTATTTTAAAAATTGCACCACTTATGATTGAACAAGATGGTGAAAAAAAATATTTAGCAATTAGTGGTGGTTATATGAGTATTCAACGACATGAAACATTAATTGTAGCTGACATTGCTGAATGGGCACATGAGATTAATATTGAACGAGTTGAGGCAGCGAAAGTTCGTGCACAGCATGAACTGGATCATCCGCTTGAATTTGTCGATATTAAAGTTGCTGAAAAGGAATTGAAAAAAGCAATTAATCGTTTAGATGTGTATGAATTACAACATAAAAGCCGGTAATCAAAAAGCGAAGAGCAGTGTGCTCATCGCTTTTTTCTTTTTGTCAAACAGACAGTGATTTGTTATAATGGAAAAAGTGACTGATAACGAGAGCTTGTCAGTCGAAAAAATTAAACAATTAAAGGAAGTATGATGATGGAACAAGCTATGATGAGCCAATCATTTTTAAATTTAGTCTTGTATCTTTTGAATTTTGCAGTACTTTTTTGGGGATTGCAAGCAGTTCAATGGCAATATCTTTTCCAAAAAAACAGTGGCAGTCAAATTCTACTAGTGCAAACAATTACCGCAATGGGATTATCATATATTTCAACGCAATTTTTATTAGCATTATTTTATGCTGGTAGAACAATTGTGAATACACAACTTTAAACAAAACATGAGGAGAACGAATCATGGAAGAATACATTTTAATTGAAAAAGGTCAACCATTAGCAGGTGAAGTACAAATTGAAGGTGCAAAAAATGCTGTTTTACCAATTATGGCAGCCAGTTTGCTAGCAAAAGGTCAACGGATTCAACTTGAGCGCGTACCGCAATTAACTGATGTAGCAACAATGGCAGCAGTACTCAGTAATTTAGGTGCAAAAGTTGTACGAGATCAAAACCAAATGGTGATAGAAGTACCTAAAATATTAGCAACCAAAACACCAGAACACTTAATAAGTAAAATGAGAGCATCAGTGTTAGTAATGGGAGCTTTACTAGCACGAGAAGGAAAAGCAACAGTCGTATTACCTGGCGGTTGTGCGATTGGCTCAAGACCACTTGATATTCATTTACAAGGCTTTGAAGCAATGGGTGCGAAAATCGAATTGAATCATGGTGTAATTGAAGCGACCGTTTCTGGAAAATTACAAGGAGCAACGATTGACTTGGCATTTCCAAGTGTTGGGGCAACAGAGAATTTGATGATAGCCGCAACGTTGGCTGATGGAATTACAATTTTACAAGGTGTCGCCAAAGAACCAGAGATTGTTGACTTAGCGAACTTCTTGAATGCGATGGGAGCAGATATTCAAGGTGCGGGAACAGATGCCATTGAAATTACCGGTGTGTCAGAGTTACACGCATGCGAATATGAAATTTTACCTGACCGAATTGAAGCGGGAACATTTATGGTTGCAGCCGCAATCACAGGTGGAGATGTAATTATCAAAAATATTATTCCAATTCATTTACAACCAATCAGCGCAAAACTCCAACAAGCCGGTGTTACGGTAACAATTGGTGATGATTGGATTGGTGTCAATGGAAGTGAAAAATATCAAGCAATCGATATTAAAACTGGTCCACATCCAAGTTTTCCAACTGATATGCAATCCCAATTTTTAGCATTATTACTTTTATGTGAACGTGTGTCAACCGTAACAGAAACCATTTTTGAAAATCGATTTATGCATGTCGAAGAGCTAAATAAAATGGGTGCCAATATTATTGTTGATAGCCATACATGTATTATTACGAAACAACAATTATCTGGTGTACGAGTGAAAGCAACGGATTTACGCTCAGCTGCTGGTTTAATTTTAGCTGGTTTAACAGCGAATGGACAAACTCGGGTTGAACAATTACATCACCTTGATCGTGGTTATGTTGATTTTGTCGGGAAATTACAAAAATTAGGTGCAAAAATTTCGCGTAAATAACTAAAAACAGCAAGGAGATTTCCTAAATTTAATCAAATTCAGCGGAAAATACATGTTTTTTTATGATATAATTACGAAGAATATTTTAAAAAGCAAAAAAGAACGATTATATAGCGAGAATATCGGAGGAATGAATGAATGTTTGGATCAAAAGATGTAGGAATTGATTTAGGAACAGCAAATATTTTAATTTATGTACAAGGAAAAGGAATCGTTTTAAACGAACCAACTGTAGTTGCAGTGGATTCAAAAAGCCGTCGTTTATTAGCAGTCGGAGAAGAAGCACGTGAAATGATCGGGCGTACACCTGGACAAGTTGAAGCAATTCGTCCTTTAAAAGATGGTGTTATTGCTGATTTCGAAGCAACTGAAGCAATGTTACAGTACTTCATGAGTTCGTTAAATGTGCGTGGTCTATTTTCACGTCCACGTATCTTAATTTGTTGTCCAACAAATATTACAACTGTTGAGCGTAATGCAATTCGTGAAGCAGCTGAACGTGCTGGAGCAAAACAAGTCTTTTTAGAAGAAGAACCAAAAGTTGCAGCAATTGGGGCTGGTCTTGATGTTTCACGTCCAACTGGAAATATGGTCTTTGATATCGGTGGCGGAACGACTGATATTGCAGTCATCTCGTTGGGAGAAATCGTAACAAGTGCATCAGTAAAAATTGCCGGAAATAAATTTGATTCAGATATTTTACGCCACATCAAAGATAAGCACAAATTATTAATTGGTGAGCGTACAGCTGAACAAATCAAAATTCAAATCGCAACTGTTTATTCAGACGCGCGCGATGAAACAATGCAAGTTCGCGGACGTGACCTTGTTACTGGTTTACCAAATACAATTACAATCACTTCAGAAGAAATTGAAATGTCATTACGTGAATCAGTTGCAGTGTTAGTTGCTGCTGCTAAAACAGTTTTAGAACAAACACCACCAGAATTAGCGGCAGATATTATTGATCGCGGAATTGTGTTAACTGGTGGAGGGGCATTACTTCACGGATTAGATAAATTATTATCTGACGAATTATTAGTTCCAGTCTTTATTGCTGAAGAACCATTAAGCTGTGTTGCACGCGGAACGGGAACAATGTTAGAAAATATTGATAAATATAGTTTGAAATAATAGCTAGATAGACCCTCACATCGTGAGGGTTTCTTTTGTAGGAGGGAATCTCGATGGCGAGTCGTCAAGTAAGAAAAAAAGAAAAAAAACAAAAACGTCGACTGAAAATAAGTGTAATTATTGGAGTTGTATTTATTGTAATTAGTGGTGGTTTTGGTACATGGTATTTACTGAACCAATCAAACGGGCAAATGCCAACAGTACAAAAACCAGCTGATGTTGAAGTTATTTTGACATCAACTATAAAAAAGACGCAAGCAGCGGTTAAAGCACAAAAAAACACTAGTGATTACGAAGAACTAACGATTTTAACGGAAGATGCAATTGCGCAAATTTTCACGTATATGTCGTTAACGACAGAAACACAGTATCATGGTACTCAGTATGTATCGGAAAGTAAACGTCAAGACTATTTGGAGTTTTTAAAAACAACATTGTACTTTTATTATGGAGATTTAGTTGAGCTGTATGGCGAAATGCAATTACCGAAAGTGTCTGAAATTGTTGTAGGTGATGTGTATGAGTCAGAATTCACAAATGAGGAAACACTTGAAACACAAAGTGCTTATCAAATAAAAGCGACATGGGATTATGAGGCGAATAAATCAACAGAAGACGAAGCACAATCTTGGTCGAATACCGGAACATTTACTTGGATATATGATGAAACGGATAAACAATGGTACTTAGTTGATTTTTCTACTGAATATGATGAAACATTGCTACTGATTCAAGGAATAGAAAATGTAACTGATTCAACACTTGAAAACGAGTAAAATAATATAAAAGGAGCTGTATTACAATGACTATTTCAAATAGTAGTCAAAGAGTGATATAACTTTTTTTTGTTGTTCAATTTTGAAAAATCCCTATGTCAACAATATATTCAGCTGAAACACCGAATTGAATGTTGTACCCTTGTTGTTATCTACGAACGTTGCATCGTAATCTATTTTTTCCAATTCGTTTTGCTGCTCTCAATGTCGTTGTGAGTACTCATGACATTGCTCTAATAGGCGCTGTAACTGTGTTTTTCGGCGTCCTTTACCAGATACAAATAAATTCCTTCATCATTTGCACGAGTCGTAAGGATATCAATACATGACTCGAATTCACGGAGTGGTTGTTTTTCATCAGAGTATACACAAAAAGCGGTCGCAAGACCGCTTTTTGTGTTTTATTAAGAAGTTGATGTGCTGGTTTCTGTTTGTGAACTAGTTGAGTTGTCTGAACCTTCAGGATCAGGCACAGGTTCAGGATCAGGCACAGGTTCAGGATCAGGCACGGGTTCAGGATCAGGATCAGGCACGGGTTCAGGATCAGGCACGGGTTCAGGATCAGGCACGGGTTCAGGATCAGGCACGGG